>CAYSHN010000007.1:0-24388 GCA_964430815.1 uncultured Calditrichota bacterium
TCTCTTGAAAGCAAAAGTTAAAGTCGTCTTAAAGCAGGGTATACTGGATCCTCAGGGTAAGGCGGTTTTACATGCTATACGGGATCTGGGCTACAAGAGTATTGCCGATGTTCGTATAGGTAAATTTATTGAAATCGAGGCTGTCCCAAATAAATCAAAAAAAATGAAAGAGGAAATGGGCGAAATTTGTAAAAAATTATTGGCCAATCCGGTTATGGAAAACTACCAAATCGAATATGAGGAGTGACAGTTGCGGATAGCGGTCATAGTTTTTCCCGGTTCGAATTGCGACCATGATGTCTATATTGCCTTTAAAAAAATACTGAATCTGCCGACTGACTTTATCTGGCATAAAGAGACTAATCTGAATGGTTATGATCTAATTGTACTGCCCGGTGGTTTTTCTTATGGTGATTATCTGCGCTGTGGTGCAATTGCCCGGTTCTCACCGGTAATGAAGGAAGTTATAAACCTGGCACAAAAGGGTATAAAAATATTAGGCATCTGTAACGGCTTTCAGATTCTGACTGAATCAGGTCTCTTACCGGGGGCTTTGATGAGAAACGATCATCGCCAATTCAGTTGTAAAAGTGTATATCTGCGGGTTGAAAACGGGCAGACCACCTTTACACACCTCTGTTCGAAAAATTCAGTTTTGCAGTTGCCAATCGCTCACGGCGAAGGTAATTATTTTTGCAATCCGGAAACTTTATCGAACCTGCAAGCATATAATCAAATAGTTTTTCGTTATTGTGACCGGGATGGGGAAATTACCAGTGCTGCTAATCCCAATGGATCTCTTGATAATATTGCAGGCATTATAAATCAGGCTGGAAATATTCTGGGAATGATGCCGCATCCGGAACGAAGGGTTGAAAAATTGCTTATGAATGAAGATGGGTTAAAAGTATTGGCATCGGCCGTGGAAACTATAATGAGGAATGTCTAGATATGCGTAGAAAAAGTTTTGCCTATTTTCTGCTGGTGATTGTAGTTGGTGCATTGATTGGAACCGTATTGGGAGAGATTATCGCCTTTGTTATTCCGGATGGTGTGGTCAAAGATTTTTTTCTTAAATCTGCCACGGCCAGTTTGGGTCCGGGTACTTTGAATATAATCGTCATGAGTTTTACGCTTGGCTTTTCTATAAAATTAAATATTACCGGCGTCATAGGTATTTTGGTGGCAGCCTATGCTTTCCGCTGGATTGATTGATCATCGCCGAAAGGAGATATATATGTTTGGTATTGGCACAACAGAATTGATAGTAATAATGTTCGTAATTTTACTTCTCTTCGGTGCTAAAAAATTACCTGAATTAGCACAGGGCTTGGGTCGTGGTATTCGCGAGTTCAAGAAGGCAAGCAATGAAATACAGGACGAATTCCGCATGAATTCCGATTCACCAACTGCGAAACCGAAAACACAAAATGATCAGATCGACAAAAGCGGACCCCAGAATAGTTGATAGTAACCGTTTTTTATTTCTCCAAATCTGTCTATTACTTATACTGGTCGCTGCAAGCGCAGGCATTCTTTATGCTCAACCAGACCAGAGCAGGATAGACTCCACCAGGATTCTAGGGGATGGATTATCTTCATATTTTACTTCGGCCACATTATTACAACGTTATGAGACACTAAACTTTGATCTACATGAAGTGGAACTGAAATATCCATTAAATTCTTACCAATCATTTCTAGACCGATCATTATCAAATTTAAAATCTAATCCATTTAGCGTCGATTTACGGGAGAGTTCCTATTACGTTCCAGTCAGAGTGCGTGACGAATTAAACCTGATTATGAATCGACCCAGGGACAGTGCCTTTTTACCGGTGCTGGGAATTGCCTGGATTGCGTACCAGCTGGGATCAAAGTATTTGGAAATCCAGCGGATAAATATTATTGACCATGATGAACTGCTACGGGCATATCCAGCGCTACCTGTGCTGTTTTCTCTGTGGCAAAAGTACCCCCAGACTGCTAGACAACTATATCACCATGCAGAGATTCAGAATAATATGACCTTTAAACAAGTACAAGAAAAACTGAACCTGCTGCAGCAAAACAATTTAATTAAAAGCCGGTTTTATAGTCCTGATTCGATACAATACTTTCCCAACCTGTTCAAGGAAGGAATGATTTCAATTATAAATTCAACTGATGGTAATCCTGATGTCCCTGAAAATACAAAAACAATCCTGCACTCCATCCGTAAATCCATCCTGGATATAAAATAATAACTGCTCTGTCATAGTCAGTGATGCTTGAAGTATCGTATTCAATCAGAAGTATTCTTTTGCTCGTAGTTATTAAATTTTATATCTTTAAATCGATATTCAATCTTGCCTGGAATACGGTTTTGAAACGTTTAAAGAAATTTTCGTTAATAGTGCATGGCGGGGCCTGGGATATTCCTAAAAAATTCCATCAGGCGCATCTTAAGGGTATGGAGAAAGTGGCCGGGCTAGGATATGACTTATTAAAAGATGGTGCCGGAGCAGTGGAAACTGTGATCGAAGTGGTTAAAGAGCTTGAAGAGAATTCTACCTTTGATGCCGGTTGCGGATCGTTTTTGAACAGAGCAGGTGAAGTGGAAATGGATGCGTTAATTATGGATGGCCTTGATTTATCAGTGGGTGCAGTTGCCGCCATCCAGAATGTTCAGCATCCGATCCTTGCAGCAGATATGGTCCGGAAAAAATCTGAACATATATTATTAGTCGGACAGGGAGCCACAAAATTTTCACATCAACATGGACTTCCATTCTGCCCGACGGAAAGACTGCTGGTCGGGCGCGAATTAAAACGCTATCAGGTATTAAAACAGAAGATAAATTTTAGGACCAGGGATTATTTTGAATCTCCCTTACCGGGAAGAGATACGGTAGGTGCTATTGCCTATGATCAATCTGGTAATCTGGCAGTGGCAACATCCACCGGTGGAACCCCGCATAAACTCCCGGGCCGGGTGGGGGATACTCCATTGGTTGGCGCAGGAGCTTATGCCGATAATCGCCACGGAGCAGCAGCTTCAACCGGCTGGGGCGAATCGATTATGAAAATATTACTGGCTAAAACTGCTGTCGATGCCATGCAGAAACGAACGGTTCAGCAGGCGGCCAAGCAGGCAGTGTCACTGCTCAATAAAAAAGTTGACGGACGGGGAGGGATCATCTGTATTAATAACAAAGGCCAGGTTGCCTATGCTTATAATACAACGTTTATGGCTCGGGCAATCGCTGATCAGTCAGGACTTTATCACGTCGGAATCTAAAACACCTGTTTATTAAATTAAGAATGGAATCCTTACATGATGTTAAATCTATATAAAAAAATATCTGCTCTGATTGAGATCTCTCGCCCCCTTAACGTGCTGATTGCTTTTCTTACTATTTTTATCGCTGCAGCTGTGACCGGAGGCTTACAAATAAATCGTACTGTCCTGTTGGCCGCAATTTCTACGGCTTTAATTACAGTAGGAGCCAATGTAATAAATGACATCTTTGATGTGGCGATCGACCGGATTAATAAACCTCACAGACCCTTACCCGCTAAAAAGTTATCTCTGAACGAAGCGCTTGCGTTTTTTATTATGGTTTACCTGGTCGGCTGGGTAATTGCCGCCATGATCAATGTGACCATGTTTCTAATTGCCCTTTTTATAGGTATTTTACTCATTTTTTATAGTATCAGGTTTAAGAGAACTATTTTGTTCGGAAACCTGGTGGTAAGTTTTACCACCGCTGTGGCCTTCGTTTATGGTGGCCTGGCTGTTGGCAGAATTAAAGAGACCTTCTTTCCGGCCGTTTTTGCTTTTCTTTTTCATTTTGGCAGAGAAGTTATTAAAGATCTGCAAGATACCGAAGGTGACCGCCAGGCAGGTGCGGTTACTTTTGCTGTAAAATACGGGCACCAACCTTCTTTTTATTTGACTCTCTCCGTGTTTCTGATCTTGATAGTAGTTACTTTAATTCCTTATATTTTAAAGATTTATAATCTGTCGTATCTTTTAGTAGTGATTTTTGGTATATATCCGGTATTAGGATTGGTCTTATATGTCACCTGGAAAATACCGGAGCCTAAAAACCTGGGCCTGATGAGTACGATTCTGAAGGCCGATATGCTGGTGGGTCTTGTAGCAATTTATGTTGGATAATTGTATGCTGTCATTGTTAAAGAATATTGATCGTTTTGAAGTGATATTGGCATCAGAATCACCAAGACGCTATGAATTATTAAAAATGATTGGCCTGGAATTTGAAGTCCGGCCCAGCAATTTACAAGAAGTTTACCAGGATCATCGAACTCCGGTCGATTATGCACTGGAAAATGCCAGGAAAAAAGGATGGATGGTCGCAGAAAAAGCAGAGCGAAGTCTGGTCCTGTCTGCAGATACCATTGTTGTTTTGGATAATGAAGTTTTGGAAAAACCCAATGATGAAGCGCATGCTTTTACTATCCTTAACAAATTGAGTGGGAAGACGCATCAGGTTATCACCGCTTTTGGTATGATTATAAAAGCACTGAACCGCTCGGTGTATGATTACGAAGTGACGGAGGTAACCTTTAGAAATTTGTCTCAGCAGGAAATTAAAGCGTATATTGATTCGGGCGAACCTTTTGATAAAGCAGGAGCATATGGTGCTCAGGGTTCCGGTGCTTTATTGATTGAGAGCATCAACGGTTGCTTTTATAATGTCGTGGGATTACCTTTAGCCAAATTTTTTAAAACACTGGATACATTTTTATTACAAATTTAAAACCGATAGTGAGATGCAATTGGAAAAAATGAATCAGCGCCCCTGTAATATCCTGATAATTGATGATGATGCAAATATATATAAACTGATTAAATTGAATTTAAAATCGGAACAATTCCTAATTTCGTATGCTAAGAATAGTAGGCAGGCTCTGAATCTGATGGCAGGCAACAAGTTTGATCTGATTCTGATCGATCTATTAATGCCGGAAATAGATGGCTTGTCACTTTTCCGGTCACTTAAACAGGACTTACCAGCCAATACGCTGATAATATTAATTACTGCTCATGTCCTCGAACAACCGTTGATGGCTGCGGTAGAGGAGGGTATCTATGATATTATTCAGAAACCCTTTACGGCCAACCGGTTAAAACTTACCCTCCGCAATGCCTGGAATTATAAATTATTGCTGGATAAAGGCTTGAAAAAATAAAAGCAATACAAAGATGAAAATTGAAACAGATTTCTTAGTAATCGGGAGTGGCATCGCCGGTCTCATTTTTGCACTGGAAAGTGCGAAATATGGACAGGTAACAATTATTACCAAGAAAGAAGATAAGGAATCCAGTACTAATTATGCGCAGGGCGGTATTGCTTCGGTTATCGCTGATTCCGATTCCTTCGAGTCCCATATCAAAGATACTCTGACTGCTGGCGCGGGATTGTGCCATGAGGATACAGTTCGTTTAATGGTTGAAAAAGGACCTGCGGCAATCCAAAAACTACTGGACATCGGTGTTAAATTTTCGCTGACGAAAAACAAGAACCTGGAATTGGGTAGGGAAGGGGGACATTCTCAAAATCGTATCGTTCATGCCAAAGATCTGACCGGACGGGAAATTGAACGAGCCCTTTTAGCCGGGATCAAGCAGAATCCTAATATCCGGATTTTAGAAAATCATATAGCTATAGATCTTATTACTGAGCACCAGACCCCGAAACAAGATTACAGCCGGGGCATTCACTGCTGGGGTGCCTATGTCTTGGATATTCATCAGAATAAAGTGAAAACAATTGTCTCTAAATCTACAGTTTTGTGCAGCGGTGGTTGCGGTCAGGTTTATTTACACACTTCCAATCCTTCCATTGCCACCGGAGATGGCCTGGCCATGGCCTATCGGGCCGGGGCTAAAATTGCAAATCTGGAATTTATGCAATTTCATCCCACCATTTTGTTTCATCAAGAGGCCAACTCGTTTTTGATTTCCGAAGCGGTGCGAGGATTCGGTGCCATTTTACGGGATAAAAATGGCAGGGCTTTTATGACTGAGTATCATCCGGATCGAGAATTGGCTCCGCGTGATATTGTGGCACGAGCTATTGATCGTGAAATGAAGAAAAGTGGTGATGTCTGTGTGTATCTGGATCTGACGGCCCAAAAAAGTCAGGATATCCGCGAAAAATTTCCTAATATTTATAGTACCTGCCTTAATTTCAAGATCGACATCACCCGGGAGTGGATACCTGTCGTACCGGCTGCTCATTATATGTGCGGTGGAGTCGTGGTGGATATTCAAGGCTGTACCAATATTGAGCGCCTTTTTGCCTGCGGTGAGGTGGCCTTCACCGGGGTACATGGTGCAAACCGGCTGGCCAGTAATTCATTGTTGGAAGCTGTTATATTCTCAGGTCAGGCGGTAGAGGTTGCGAAAAATTACCTGCAAACTTCCCAGGTGCAAATACCTGATATTTTACCGTGGAATATCGAGGGTACCTTAAATCAGGATGAATGGGTTTATATTGTTCATGACCGCAATGTCATCCGCAGTCTCATGTGGGATTATGTTGGCATCGTCAGGTCTGACTTCCGCTTGGCCAGGGCCTGGCGCCGTATTAATGTAATTGCTCAGGAAGTTGAGGAATTTTACAAAAAAACCATTGTGCACAGCGATCTGATTGAACTGAGAAACATTGCCACTGTTTCCCAATTAATAATTCAGTGCGCCATGACCCGCAAAGAAAGCCGGGGTCTGCACTATAATACCGATTATCCTCACCGGGATGACGAATATTGGCAGCATGATACCTTGGTATCCAAGCCGGTAACTTGATGGAATTACTGATAAGTATTTTTGGCCTGCTTTTATCTTTTTTTTGTGCAGGGGCTGAAACTGCTTTTATCACCAGCAGTAAAATAAGATTTGAAATCTGGTTACGCCATAAAGTACGCGCAGCACAACTGGCCGAAAAATATTTCCGTAATCCGGATATTTATCTGTCGGTCACCCTGGTTGGGAATACGATTGCTGCCATTGTTACCACTTCCTATGCCACAGTTTTTCTGATTCGTTATGTGAACCGGAGTATCGCCTGGATTATCATTACCCTGACTTTGCTTATCTTGGGAGAGATTCTGCCCAAGATAATTTTCAATATCCATGCTAACCGTCTGATTCTGAATCTGATCTATCCAATCCGTATCCTGCATTTTCTGTTAAATCCACTCGTGACACTGGCCGTAAGGATAAGTACGTTCATTCTTGGTCGCCTTAAAATTAACCGCCCAAAGGATAGACCTTTATTCGATAAACAGGATATTGAGAGCATGATACGTGAGGCAAAAGTATCAGGTGTAGTTGATGAAGCTGAACATAAAATAATTAAAAGGATTCTCTATCTGTCTGAAAAACTGGTCAAGGAAGCAATGATTCCCCGGACTGCTATGATTGCTGTTAATTCTTCTATTGGTCTTGATAAGTTGCGATCGCTGATGGCTAAGACAGGTTTTACTAAATTACCGGTATATAAGGATACGATGGACAATATAGTCGGGATTACTTCATTATATGATCTTTTTCTAAATCCGGTTTCGATTGAAAGTATTATTAAGCCGGTAATTTTTACACCGGAGAATAAAAAGTGTGATGAATTATTGCGTGAATTCTGGCGAAATAAAACCAAGTTGGCTATTGTGGTTGATGAATATGGGGGTACCGCAGGTCTTGTTACTATCCAGGATTTGATGGAGGAGTTATTTGGCGAGATTGAAGATCATTCGGCACCCGGAGCTAACCGGCTACAGGCATTGAATAAAAACACGTTTAAGGTTCCGGGATCGGCTACCATTGAATTTATAAACGATTCATTGCAGTTAATCATTCCGGAAGGGGAATACGAAACAATAGCCGGTTTTATCCTTTCTAAATTGGAGAGATTCCCCGCAGTAGGTGAAAAGATAGTACTGGCTGACTGCCGGATTATTATTACCAAATCAAGCCGGAAGCGCATCGAACAAGTTCGGATAATTAAAAGATCCTGATCATAACTCTGGTTCAGTATATTAAAAAGTATGGATAGATATTGATTCTATCGAAATGGTTAAAAAAAAACCCCTTCCTTTTCAATCCAGCACTACGGGGAAAAAATGAAGGGGCTGAATTTATTAAATTTTTAATTATAAATTAAACAAATTCCTGTTATCTTCGATCGTAGCCTTCGTTTTGAGAAAATCATACCAGTTGCTGAAAACTTTATTTCGTTTTTGAGCGAGGAGACGCTGCCGGATTGATTCCTTCTGGCTGTTATAAAGTGTTGAGTCGAAACTGGATTTAGATAACAATTTTTGCCAATAAATAGCACGATTGGTTTCGATCATCGGGGAGATTCGACCCGGTGTGAGTGAAAAAGCCATACCGTTGAACTTCTGATCAAAGCCGATGCTGGGGATGGATGACTTCATAGAGAAATCACCAGTGGTGCCAATGCGTACGGTTTTAGATGTATCGTTTATAACTATTTGTTCGAAAGGAATATTTTGATCGATCTCAGCCTGAATTTTTTTACTGAATTCACGGGCTCTTTCTTTTTGTTTTTCCAGGCGAATTGAACCGGTTATTAATGTTTTAACCTCTTCCAGCGGCCGAATCCCTTCTTTTTTTATATTAGTTAATTTAAACACGGCAATACTCTGCTCGGCATAAACAAGTTCACTGATGGCTCCGAGAGGTTGTTTAAAGGCAAAATTATAGATTTGGTAATTGCGTCCAAATCCCGGAATAAATTTGCCAGTCTGAGTAATGTCGCCGGTCTGTTGAATAGCATATTTATTGCTTTCAGCTGCAGTTTCGAATCCGACTTCATCGGCCTCATTGCGGAATTGTGAAGCTGTGCTCTCCACATGCTCACGCGTAGAGGGTGAAGTCGTTACTTTGAGCAGAATATGGCTTACTTTTACCTGTTCTTTGCCATCCTGTTTACGTTTATCTTCGATCTTGATTAAATGAAAACCATACTGACTCTCCACAGGTCCAACCAACTCACCGACCCGGCCATTAAAGGATGCATCCTCGAAGGGTTTGACCATTGCTCCGCGTTCAAAGAAGTCATACCGTCCATGGTTGGTTTCTTTACCGGGATCTTCGCTATATTCATCAGCCAATTTATTAAAATCTTCTCCAGCAGCCAGACGCGTGCGAATTTCTTCAAATTCACTCAGAACCCGATCGGTATCACTTCTTGTCGGCGTCAGGGCAAACGATACATAATCCAGATTTCTGGTTTCCTCCTGTTTATATTCATCGCGGTGGTCATCATAGTAATCCTTTACCGCTTCAGCTGAAACCGCTAAATCAGATGTTCTAAATCTGGTGAAGGGAATCTCCAGATAGATAACATTAGCTTTCAGATAGTTCTCCGTAAAATCCAGTTCAGTTTCACTGTCACTAATCCGTACCGAAGAAGTAATTATATTTTGTAATTTTTCGAAGGGAAGTTGCTGGCGATAAAATTCCTCAATTTGGTACCAGGGCATTTCCGGATTGGAGAAGGAGGCGTAATATTTGTTCCAGTCAAATCGCCCATCGGTCTGGAATCCCGGATTATTTTTAATTTGTTCCAGGGGGAAGTTTCTTATCTGAAAAACAATTTCGGAATCGCTGACAGTAATATTTAACTTTTTAATTTCTTCTTCAAACAGCACTTTCTGCACGAATTGTTCCCAAACCTGTTGGCGTATCGTCTCCAGTTGCTCATCCTGTAATTCCTGTTCTGAGTTGCGTTGACGTTCAGCCTGGTATATCTGCTGATATTGATCTGAAAACATCTCATAAGTTAGTTTTTTACCGTTTACTTTTCCGATAATATTGGAGCGTTGCTTTAACCCTAGATAATCCATACCCCAATCAAATACCATCAATCCGATGAAAGCCAGAGCCAAGATCACAATGCCTATTTTACTGTATTCCCGCAATTTGGTCATCATATATGATAACTCTCCTCTAATTTGATAATTATAAAAGTAATAAATTTAAACCATCTTTGGCTATATTTCAACTTTGATCCATGTTATTTTAATAAAATTTCTTTGCCTGAAGAATATGATTTTACTAAGTTTAAATTAATGGAACAAATTGAATATATCATGGTCAGAATTCTGTACTGGATTGTTAGCCTGATCCCGTTTTCATTTGGGGGAATTTTTTCCAGGATAATTGCTTTTATTACTCAAAAAATATTTTTATACCGTCGGGGAGTGATTCGCTCTAATTTAAAGCGTGCCTTCCCTGCATATGATCGTTTAACGTTGAAAAAAATTGAAAAAGATGTATATTGCAATTTTATAATGTTGTGGATTGAAGTGTTACAGAATTTCCGCCTGAGTAATGAATTTTTTGCCAGGCATTTTAAGGTCTATAATTGGGATGTTGTTGAGCAAGCGCGGCAGCAAAATAAAGGGATAATTTTCTTGACCAGTCATTTTGGTAATTACGAATGGCTGGGTGGTTATATTGGCCATACCCTGGGGGATTTTTATGTGATCTCACAAAGAATAAAGAATCCTAAAGTCAATGCTTTTTTAGTAGGTACGCGGGCTAAAACACGTGCTCGGTTGATCGACAGGAAGGAGGGCAGTAAGAAAGGGGTTGAAGTATTGTTGGATAAAAAAAATCTGGGGATTGTGACCGATCAGGATGCCAGGGCCAGGGGTATTTTTGTGGATTTTTTCGGGATTCCAGCTTCGACCGCAGTGGGTACTGCCTATTTTCATTTACGGACCGGTGCTGCACTTATTTGTTGTGTTAGTATCCGTAGAAAATGGGGTGAATTTGAACTGCACTTCGAACGCCTACCCGATTTTTATGGTCAACCAATCAATGATCGGACTCTTTATCAAATCACACAATTACATACTGCTGCACTGGAGAGATGGGTTCGTACCTACCCAGGACAGTATTTCTGGACACATCGGCGCTGGAAATCCAAACCGACACCGGCCCAACAGGTTCAATATGCGGCTAATAAAAATAGATAAGGTATAATTTTACCAGGATTTATTTGACACTTGCTGGTGGAGTAATGTACCAGAACATGCAAAATAATAAAGTCCTGATCATTCAAACAGCTTTTCTGGGTGATGTCATATTAACCACACCGCTGATTGAAGTGGTGAAAGAAGAAATGCCTGATAGTCAGATAGATTTATTAACCATTCCCAATTCCCGGAATGTAATTGAATCAAATCCCTCGCTACGACAGGTTATTATTTTTGATAAAAAGGGGCGGGACCGTGGTTGGCGGGGACTGCATCGGCTGGGCCAACTCCTGATCAAAAACAACTATTCCCTATGTCTTACTCCTCATCGCTCCTGGCGTAGTGCGTATTTGACTCATTGTACCGGAGCACCAATCCGGATTGGCTTTGACAATTCGGCCTGGAGTAGTGTCTTTACCCACCAAATTAAGTATAAAAGTGACTGTCACGAGATTGTCAGAAATTTATCCTTGCTTGAGCCTTTGGGTATTAAAACGGTTCAACGGTTGCCTGTTATTTATCCAACAATTGAAGATCGACAGACTGTAGATTCCCTTTTGAAGAAAATAGTATCCGAGGAATCTCGTCCAAATTTTGCCATAGCCCCCGGGTCCATTTGGCCCACCAAACGGTGGCCGACACAATATTTCAAAACCGTTACTGAAAGATTAATAGCACATGGTTTTCATATCTTTTTTATCGGTGGTCGTGAAGATACTTATCTTTGTGAAAAAATTGTGGTTGATTTAAAACATTGCACTTTGCTAACGGGAAAATTGTCACTTCGTCAAACTTTTCAACTCTTACAATCCTGCGGCAAGGGTTTATTAACCAATGATTCTGCACCTTTACATTTAGGTATGGCGGCAGCGATTCCGGTTTTTGCTGTTTTTGGTGCTACAGTTCCTGAATTTGGTTTTGCACCGTTCGGGAAAAATGGATATATTTTTGAAAATCAGGAAATCTCATGCCGACCGTGCGGTATTCATGGTGGAGCAAAATGTCCGGTCAGGACATACGCCTGTATGGAGCATCTTAATCCACAACAGATCGCTGATCATATAATCACTTGTACTGTTTCCGGCAGTTAATAATTAATAATATGCACTATATAAAAATTGATCCTATCAATCCATCCATAGACTCAATAAAACAGGCAGCACAGGTCATTCGTACTGGAGGCATAATAATATATCCTACCGATACTCTTTATGGATTCGGGATTGATCTGAATAACCGTAGAACCCTGGAAAGATTATCGGTCCTGAAATGCCGGGATGCTCAAAGACCTTTATCGGTATTGATCAACTCGCGGTCACAGGTTGAAGGATTAACCGGACCATTAAATTCAAATGAGGCATTGTGTTTTACTAGATTAATGCCCGGAAAAATAACCTTATTATTACCGCGACGAATTACTGCTCCGATTTCCATTCTGAACCAATATGACCGCATCGGAGTACGTTATCCGGTCAGTAAAATCTGTGAACTGTTGATTGCGGAACTTGGTTTTCCGATCAGTTCCACCAGCGTGAATTTGTCAGGTCATCCGAATCTTAAAAATACTGATGATATCCAGGATGTCTTTGAAGGCCAGATTGACATTATTCTGGATGCCGGACCGATAAAATCGTCCCGCGGTTCAAGTGTATTGGATTGTTCATTCTTTCCGCCCCGAGTCATTCGTGAAGGCGACGTAGGTGCTGACGAGATTAGCAGGATGCTGGGAATGCAGGTAAAACCTTCGCAAAAGAAATTCTCAATATTATTTATTTGTTCCGGTAATATTTGCCGCTCGCCAATGGCTGAAGGAATTTTAAAGCGCGTTTTAAGTAAGACAAAATATAAGGATATGGTCGAAGTCAAATCCGCCGGAACTTTGCAGATAGAGAACGCTCAGGCTACAGTTGCAACGATAGAAATTGCCCGGCAATACGATATACCTTTGGTTAATCACCGCTCCCGTGCACTGAACAGAGAACTCCTGTCGGATGCCGATCTGGTCTTTTGTATGTCAATGAATCATTTGAATTATATAAATTCAAATTTCCCGGAATTTAAAGACAGAATTTTTCTCTTAAAACAATGGCATGAGAAAAAAATATTGTCCAATCCCTCAATTGCAGATCCTATTGGCCATAATCTTGATTTTTTTAGAAAAACCTTTAACCAGATTTATATAGAAATTATGCGTGTATTACCTGAAATATTTAAATTACTGAAAATAGTAGCTGAGCAATCAGAAAATAATGATCACATTAATCTGTAGTTATGTGTAAATTTAGACCATAATAAGTGGTGATAGATATGATGACGCAAATAGGAAGTTTAATGACCGGCTGTCTCCGCCGAAGCTCTCCATTACTGCTGATACCAGCTTTACTTGTTTTAAATCTGGCCATAACCGATACGACCAGAGTAGTGACTGATACTACTGCCGTTGATTCTTTAGTCGCTGCTGATGAGTCGGATAGCACCAGCCATGTCGCCATACCTGCAGCAAATCTGAAAAAGAATTCTACACCCCTGAGCTTCCCTACAGTGGAAAACAGAGCTTTTGGAGTTGGGGAAAAATTAACCTTCGCCATTAGTTACGGTTTTATCCATGCTGGAACAGCAACCATGGAAGTAAAAGAGGAGACGAAATTCAATAACCGCAACTGTTATCATATTCAGACTATGGCTAAATCGGCCTCCGGTTTTAATTTTGTATATAAGGTGGAAGATGTGGTTGATAGTTATATGGATAAGGGGGGTTTATTCAGTTGGAAGTTCGATAAGCGGTTACGAGAAGGAGGATACAAAGCAGATTTGCTAGCCACTTACTATCCAGAGGATTCTATGGCCTGTGTTTCCTTTACACGATATAAAGGCAGAATGAAAGTGTTTAAACAACAGAATTATAATGTCAAAACCCCTCCTTTTGCGCTTGATATCCTGGCATCACTTTATTATACCCGTACCCAAAAACTCGAGGTTGGCAATTCCATATTTATAACCAACCACGATAATAAAAAAATTTATGAACTGGAAGTCAAGGTACATCAAAAAGAAATGATAGAAACAGGTGCCGGGAAATTTGAATGTTTATTGGTCGAACCTATATTAAAAGGGGAAGGCCTATTCAAACAAAAAGGAAAATTGAAGGTATGGTTATCGAATGACCAATATAAGATTCCTGTTCGAATGACCACCGAGATTGCCGTTGGCCATATTACCACAGAACTGGAGAAAATTGAGGGCATTAAAGGAAAAATTCCGGCGAGGCGTTAAACCGATGAGTAAATATAAGAAGTTGGATTTTAAAGGGATTAAGACATATTCAATACATGAGCGGATCAGTAAAGTTCAGACCGATATGTTTGCCAAGGTATTGCCTGATAATCCTTCCTTCCGTGATTTTTTCGCCAGTTTACCGCAGATATTGATCGGCAAAGATTTTACCAACTTTATTGATGCTTACCAGCAGGCTATCGTGACCTCCTCGATGATTCTGTCAATGATCGGCGCTCATGTAATTAAAGTTGGTTTAAGTCCTTTGCTAATCGACGCCATGCAGCAGGGCTGGATCCGTCATCTGGCGCTAAATGGCGCAGGAATAATTCACGATACGGAAATTGCTCTCTATGGTTGCACCTCAGAAGATGTTGCACAAGGTTTGTCTGATGGTACTTTTGGTATGGTAAAAGAGACCGCTCATTTCATTAACACGGCGGTGAAGCATGGTAAAGGCAAACTGGGTTATGCCGAAGCGGTTGCCCAGGCCTTAGCAGAATCAGGCGGAAAATATCTGCACCTAAGCCTCTTATATCAAGCTTATATATTGAATATTCCGGTTACAGCACATCCTGCTATAGGTACCGAGATAATCCACCAGCATCCTGATGTTGATCCGGAGGCCTTCGGTGACACTGCCTGGAGTGATTTTCAAATTTTTACCCAAACCGTTAGTCTGCTAAATAAAAATTCGATTGTTATGAATATCGGCTCTGCAGTCATTCTACCTGAAGTGTTTTTAAAGGGATTAACAGTCGCCAGAAATCTGGGGCACCAGGCTTTCGGCTTTACTACTGCCACTTTTGATATGTTCCGTCAATACCGGTCTGCCTTGAATGTTGTAGAACGACCTACGGTCGGTGGTGGACACGGTTATTATTTTTTAGGTCATCATGAAATTATGCTTCCTCTGCTTTTTGCTGCCCTTAAAGTTTTATAAACAATAACTCCAGCCGACTTTCCGGAAGTATTTTACCTCTATTTGCGTTGTTAACGCTTATACGAATATGTATAAAAAAGCGATAATAAATTGTTTAAAATAATATAAGGAGGTCAATTATGTCATACCGATTACCCGATTTACCCTATGCTTATGATGCACTGGAACCATTCCTTGATACCCGTACCATGGAAATTCATCATCAGAAACATCATGGTACCTATGTCAGTAAATTAAATGGTGTACTGGAAAATTTTCCAGATTTACAATCCAAAGAAATCGAAGATCTGCTCAAAGGATTGAATTCATTAGCGGAAAGCATTCGCCAGGGCGTACGCAACCATGGTGGTGGTCATTATAATCATACTCTTTTCTGGAATCTGATGGGTCCCCAAAAGGGTGGAATTCCCAAGGGAGAACTGGGCAAAATACTTGATAAAACCTATGGCACTTTCACAAAATTCAAGGAAGAATTCACCAATGCCGCAGTTAACCGGTTTGGCAGTGGCTGGGCTTGGTTAGTTCTGGAACGCAATAAAAAACTTACTATTATTTCAACGGCTAATCAGGACAATCCGGTCAGCGATGGTAATGAAGTGCTCCTGGGTTTAGATGTCTGGGAGCATGCCTATTATTTGAAATATCAGAATCGGCGACCGGAATATATTGAGAATTGGTGGAATATAGTTGATTGGGAGAAAGTTAATGAGCGATATGTTCGATTAGCAAAATAAGATTCAGAACTAGAAGAATTCCTGAGATTGTGAAGATGAGACGCAGCAGATATAAAGTCTTGAAAAATGATGATTTATTATCTTGCTAAGAGAAAAATAAAATATTATATTAAGCGCTTGGAAAGTGGGTTCGTAGCCCACTTTTTTGTTATGGGGAAGTCAAAAAATTATGTACGCCTTAGATGAAGAAATAGTGGATTTAGTCAAATCTGTGTGTAATGATGAATCTGTCATTTTCTATAAAGTTTTGCGTCAGCGACTTGGAAAGACCAACCTGATAAAAGTTACTGCTGATACGGAAAACGGTATCACACTTGGTCAATGTCAGAATCTGAGTCAAAAAATAACAGATTTGTTTTTCCGGAAAAATATTCTGGATGGAAATTACCGCCTGGAAGTGTCTTCACCAGGAGTAGAAAAATCCCTGGAATTTCCATATGAATATCGACGCAATTTAGGTCGCACTTTGGAGGTAGTTCACGAGACATCTGGTGTACAAACGTCCAGCTGTGGTGAATTGGTTATGTACGATGAAAGAGCATTACGGTTAAAAGGAAAAAATGGGGAAATCGAAATTCCTCTAAATCAAATAAAACGTTCACATGTGAAATTACAATGGTAGGATGATCAGTTATGAATAACGAAATTGTCGAAGCCATCACCCAGATTGCCCGTGAAAAGAAAATTGATAAGGACAGTTTGCGCGATATGCTGGAAACTATCTTTACCCAAATTATCATTAAAAAATATGGCAAGGCGGATAATTTTGATGTAATTGTGAATATTGATAAGGGTGATATCGAAATATTTCAGGAAAGAACGGTTGTCGAGACTGTTGAAGATCCGGTCACCCAAATCAATCTGGAAAACGCTCGTCGGATTGATCCGGATGTGGATTTGGGGGAAGAAGTTGTAGAGGTAGTTACGCCCGAGTCGTTTGGGCGACGTCTGATTATTACAGCTAAACAAGGTTTAAATCAGAGAATCAGGGATTTTGAACGCGAGAATATTCTGGATGAATATCAAAACCGTGTTGGTGAAATTATAATCGGGGACATTCGCCAGATCAACAAGCGCGGTATCTTCGTCAATGTAGAAAAAACAGAAGTATTCTTACCTCGCGAAGAGCAGATTCAGAATGAACGACTGCGACGTGGTGATACTGTCCGGGCTTTGATCAAAGAAGTCCGTGCCGATAATAAGGGGTCGGATATTATTATTTCCCGGGCCGATAAGAAGTTTTTAATTCGTTTATTCGAATTAGAAGTACCTGAGATTTATGATGGTATTGTGGAAGTGAAAAATGTAGCCAGAGAAGCAGGGGAACGCTCAAAAATCGCTGTAGAGTCTATCGATCGCCGTGTCGATCCGGTAGGCGCCTGTGTGGGTATGAAGGGAGTACGTATTCAGGCAATTGTCCGGGAATTGAACAATGAAAAAATCGATATCATTAATTATTCTTCTGAACCGGCTATATTTATCAGTCGGGCCATGACACCGGCCAAGCCGGTAAAAGTGATCGTGAACGAGGAGGAAAAACTCGCAGTGGCCATTATTTCCGATGAGCAGATGTCGCTGGCTATTGGTAAAAATGGGCAGAACCTGCGCCTGGCTTCCGCGCTTAGCGGTTACCAGATCGAGCCGGTAAAAGAGAGTGAATATGAGGCACAACGGGATGAGGAATATGTGGCTCTTGAGGAGATTGAAGGTTTACCCAAAAGTATGATGAAAAAACTGGCTGACGGTGAAATTAAGAGCAAAGGCGAAATTATAAAACTTGGTTTGGACGGTCTGATTGCTTTACCGGGTATCGGAAAAAAATCTGCTGAGAAGATCATGGAAATCGTCCAAAAAAATAGTAATAAGAACACACCGGTCAAACAAACAGAGACCGGCCCGGAAGTATAAATGCGGATAAAATCGGAAACTGGTTATATGAATGGTCGACATTATCAAGAAGCCGGGCTTTTGAGTTAAGGGAGAATACATGGCTGCTGACGTAAAAAAATATAAACTCTTCAAGGTATGCAAAGAATTGAATGTAGGCCTGGAGACAGTAACTTCCTTTTTACAGGAAAAAGGATTAAAAGTCACAGGGCCGAATACCGCCTTTTCTGAAGAAATATATCAGGAAATCATCAAGAACTTTTCACGTGAAAAAGAAATCGCTGATAAAATTCAGCTGCGCAAGACGAAAAAGGATGGAGAGATTACAACAGCGGATAAGGCAGCAAAAACTGTTGAGCATAAAGTTCCTGAAAAATCTATTTATATTAAAACTATCGAAAAATCAATCGAAGACCGGGTAGAGCAAATTATCCGGGGTGAAGAGGAAGTTGAGGTTAAACCTGTTCCCAAGAAACGCGGCAGGCGCTCAGCTAAAGAGATAGAAGCAGAACGAATCAACGAAATTTCACCGGTAGAGCGAATTATTGATAAAGCACCGATCGGTCCCAGGATTGTAGACAGGCCTGCCACGAAAGAAGCTATACATGATGAGGCGAAACCAGAGATACCAGAAGTAACTGAAAAACCAGTTCACGAAGATAAAAAATTGGCAGCTGTCAAAGTCGAAGAGAAAAAAGATCTCGACGAATCAGCACTTGCGGCCAAGGATAAAGCACGACCTAAGGAGATGGTGGTCACGGATGAATTCCAGAAAACCAAAGATGAAAAACGTCGCAAAGCACTGGAAATGATTCGTAAAGATGAACGTCGTAAAAAACATCTGCTTAAAGCAGGGGATTTGGAATCTGTAGATGAATTCAAGCGTCCCCGCTCCAGAAAACCTAAGAGAAAAGCAGTCGACAAAAAAGAAGTAGAACAAACGGTAAAGAAAACGCTGGCCAGTTTGGATGATCGGCTGCGTCGTACCAAGAAACGGAAAAAGGTCAAAGAGGAGACTGGTGAAGTTATTGAAGAAAACGTCATCTATGCCAGTGAGTTCATTTCGGCTAATGATCTGGCTAACCTGATGAATGTTCCGGTCAGTGATGTCATAAAAAAATGCCTTGATCTGGGTTTAGTTGTATCGATCAACCAACGTCTGGATAAGGATACCATTGAACTGCTGGCTAATGAATGGGGCTTCTCGGTACAGCAGGAAAAAGAATACGCCTCCGATTTTCTGGAGGAACTGGAAGATCAGGAGTATCAGATAGCGGATACAGAACCACGTGCACCCATCATTACCATTATGGGACATGTGGATCATGGCAAAACGTCCTTGTTGGATTATATACGCAAAACTAATGTTGTCGGTGGTGAATCTGGTGGAATTACCCAGCATATTGGTGCTTATGAAGTCGAAAAAAAAGGCAGGAGTATTACCTTTTTGGATACGCCAGGCCATGAAGCCTTTACAGCCATGCGAGCGCGGGGTGCCCAGGTAACGGACATTGTAATACTGGTAGTAGCGGCTGATGATGAAGTAAAACCACAAACCATAGAAGCCATTGATCACGCCCGTGCTGCCGGAGTTAAAATTATTGTCGCAATTAATAAAATGGATAAAGCCGATGCCAATCCGGAACGGATAAAAAAACAATTAGCAGATCAGAATATCCTGATTGAAGAATGGGGTGGTTCCCATCAAAGTGCACAGATTTCGGCCAAAAAAGGAACGGGTATCGAAGAATTACTGGAAAAAGTATTAGTGGAAGCAGATTTACTCGAATTAAAAGCGAACCGATCTAAAAAAGCACGCGGTACAGTGATTGAATCACGTTTGGATAAAGGCAAAGGTATTGTGGCTACTGTTCTAGTTCAAAACGGTGTGTTGCATATTGGTGATCCTTTTATTGCCGGCCATAGTTCCGGGAAAGTACGGGCATTGCTCAATGAAAAAGATGAGAAAGTGAAAGTCGGAGGACCTTCCCAACCAGTTCAAGTTTTAGGATTTACGACCCTACCGCAGGCAGGTGATCGCTTTCTGGTCATGGCCGATGAGCAAACTACCAAGATAATAAGCGCACGCAGACAGCGAATCAAACGCGAACAGGATATGCGTCAGGTACATTTACGTACTTTGGATCAAATATCTGAAAATATTAAGATTGGCGGGGTAAAAGAGTTACGGATTATTGTAAAAGCCGATGTTGATGGTTCATCCGAGGCTTTATCGGATGCCTTATTAAAACTGGCTACTAAAGAGGTCAGTGTACTGGTTATACGCAAAGCAGTAGGTACTATTACAGAATCCGATGTGCTATTAGCCGCTGCTTCTGATGCCATCATTATCGGATTTCATGTCCGTCCCAATGTCAAAGCCAAAGAACTTGCTATTAAGGAAAAGATTGAAATCCGTAATTATAAGGTCGTTTATGATGCCATCAACGATGTAAAATTGGCTCTGGAAGGATTGCTGGGAACCGAATCGCATGAACAGGTACTCGGCAGTGTAGAGGTCCGGGAAATATTTAAGATATCACGTCTGGGCACCATCGCCGGCTGTCAGGTAAAATCCGGAAAAATAATCCGCAATGCCCGGGTCCGCTTGATCCGCGATGATGAAGAATTTTATACTGGTGCCATTGCTTCTTTAAAACGCTTCAAGGATGATGTACGGGAAGTTACTGCCGGATTCGAATGCGGGATCCAGATACAGGATTATAATGACTTAAAAGTTGGCGACATCATCGAAGCGTACGAAATAGTTGAAAAGAAACGTACACTGAGTATGGCTAAATGATCATCGGTGTTTTAACTTTTGAGATATTTATCCCGACCAGTGAATCATTAAAGGAAAAACGGTTTGTGTTGAAAAGTCTGAAAGACAGATTGAAGAATAAGTTCAATGCCTCTGTAGCTGAGATCGCATTTCAGGATAAATGGCAAAGAGCGGCTATTGGTGTTGCCGTTATCGGCAATGAACAATCCCATGTGCAGCAATCCCTGCAGCAGATATTTCAATTTATCGATAATTCGGAATTTTACGAAATTACTTCATACCAATTTGATTATCTGTAATATGCAAGAAGAGAATAGGCGAATCCGCCGTGTAGCGGATCAAATCAAAAATGAAATGGCCTGGATGATCGATCACAAATTAAAAGATCCGCAACTGGGATTTGTGACTCTGACTAAAGTCAAACTAACTTCCGATTTAAAGTTAGCCAGTTTGTATTTTTCGGTTTATGGAAAGAATGTCGACCCTAACAAGAGTGTTGACATTTTAAACAAGGCTAGTCATTTCCTGCGTAAGGAATTGTCGGAAAAGATCAAGATGAGATTCATTCCCGAACTAAGGTTTTTTTATGATGATAGTCTGGAGTATTCAGAGCGCATCCAGAACTTGTTTAAAAAAATTCATGAGAATGATGACAATCGATAAAACCACCGTTCAGCACGAGATAGATCGTCTGGAGGACAATATCATCCTGATCGACAAACCCGGCGGCTGGACTTCATTTGATGTAGTAAAAAAAGTTAAACATATTGGCCAATTTAAAAAAGTTGGTCACGCCGGAACACTGGATCCGTTTGCAACAGGATTGTTAATCTTAGGTACAGGTCGAAAAACCAGAGAATTGACCGAGATCAGTAAGGCCACTAAAACTTATTTGGCTACGATCATACTGGGCCGAACCACAGATACCTATGACCGTACTGGCACCATTGTCGGCGAAAGCAGTTTGAACCATTTTGATAAAGCGATAGTGGAAGGAGTCCTGCCGGATTTCATCGGTGAGATTGAACAATGTGCTCCGCTATTCAGTGCCAAAAAGATAGCGGGGGTCCGGCTTTATAAATTAGCCAGAAAAGGTAAAACCGTCGCGGTTAAACCTCATAAAATAATCATCGACCAGATTAAAATACTGAGCTGGTCTGGTCGTGAAATGGAACTATTTATTCAATGCTCAACAGGAACCTATGTGCGTAGTTTAGCTCATGATATCGGAATCAAAACCGGGTATGGTGCCTGCGTCGGAGAACTTAGACGCATCTCAGTAGATGGGTTTTTATTGGAACAAGCGCTGCAAATATCCGAATTCGAAAAATATTGGCAAGGGCAGGGCCTTAATTGATCAGAACAATATGCAGATAATTAAAAGTTTAGAATCGATCCAAATGAACCGTGCTACTACGGTTACCATCGGTACCTTTGATGGGGTCCATACGGGTCATCGCAAAATAATTGGAGAAATGATAAGTCTGGCCAGTGCTGAAAAACTTATTTCAACAATCCTTACTTTTGAACCCCATCCCAGAACAGTAATCAGTCCAAAGTCAAATCAACCGGTGACCTTGCTGACCACTTTCGAGGAAAGAATAGATATACTGCAGAACACAGGTATTGATCAGTTGATCATCATTCCATTTACCCGTGAATTCGCAGAAATGCAGTATCAGGATTTCGTAAAAAATATTTTAGTTGAAAAAGTCAGAGTTGCCTGGATTGTGATGGGACATGATCACACCTTTGGTAAAGACCGTCAGGGAAACTTTGAAGCATTGCAGCGCTTAAGTCTGCAGTATCAGTTCCAGTTAAAGGAAATAGGACCTCACCAATATGAGGGTCAGACCGTCAGCAGCAGTCAAATCAGGGATTTACTGCTGATCGGAGATGTGACCAGGGCGGCATCCATGCTGGGTTATCCCTATACCATGCAGGGGCGTGTGGTACCTGGTCATGGCCGGGGCAGAAAACTTACCTTTGCCACAGCAAATATCGAGTTGTCCGATCAGCAGAAACTGATACCGGGTAATGGAGTGTATGCAGTGGAATGCCAGATTAAGGAAAAGTTTTATCGTGGTATGGCCAATATAGGGGTCAGGCCTACTTTTGGTGGGAGTGACCGTACGGTGGAGGTACATGTATTCGATTTTGCTGATATTATTTACGGGGAGCAGATAAAAATATCATATCTCAAACGATTGCGGGGAGAGATTAAATTTAAAAATGAAACAGAGTTGATAAGACAATTGCAGCAAGATAAGATCAATAGTAATCAAAATTAATTATATCTATTCAAGGAGTATATTATGCCAATGACCCTGGAAAAAAAGCAAGAGCTTATTAAGAAATTCGGAAAGAATGAAAAAGATTCTGGTAACACCGAAGTACAAATTGCCTTGCTTACGGAGCGCATTCAGTATCTAACGGAGCATTTTAAAACAAATACCAAGGATAATCATTCCCGCCGCGGTTTACTGCAACTGGTCGGTAAAAGGCGTCGTTTGCTTGATTTCCTGGCCAAGAAAGACATTAAACGATACCGTGAATTGATTAAAGATCTCGGAATCAGACGGTAAGGACGGGGTGAAAAATGGTTGTTTCTAAAACTGTTCTACTTGGTAAACAAAACTTAACGATTGAAACCGGCCGTCTGGCGCGCCAGGCTGACGGAGCGGTCACCGTTCGCTACGGGGACACGATGGTCCTGGTAACGGCGGTGGCTGAGACTGAAATCAAGGAACAAACTGATTTTCTGCCACTTAGTGTGGAATATCGTGAAAAAAGCTATGCTGCCGGTAAAATACCCGGAGGTTTTTTTAAGAGAGAGGGCAGACCATCTGATAAAGAAATTCTCTCGGCACGATTAATCGACCGGCCGCTGCGCCCGCTGTTTCCAGAAAATTATCGCTGCGAAACACAAATCATGGCGACTATTATTTCAATGGACAAAGATAATGATGCTGATGTGCTGGCGGCAATAGGCGCTTCGGCAGCATTATGTATTTCGGACATTCCTTTTGGCGGACCAATTGCCTCCGTACGGGTTGGAAAACAAGATGGTCAATTGATCGTCAATCCCACCCTCAGTGAGGTTGATCATTGCAATCTGGAGATTGTGGTAGCCGGCAATGAAGAATCCATAGTAATGGTAGAAGGTGAAGCCCGTGAGGTCAGCGAAGCTGAACTTCTGGAAGCAATTAAATTTGCTCATAGCGAAATTATAAAAATTGTGAAATTGCAGAACGAGTTGGTGCAGCAAATCGGTAAACCCAAGCGAACGCTTATCGCTCCGGAAGTCCCCGAAGGCTTGCCAAAGCAGGTCGAACAAACCGGCCGGCCTAAAATAAAAGAAGCTATACGCATCAGAGAGAAACAAGAACGACGCAAGGCGATTAAAGATTTGACCGATGAATTAATAAAGGCAACAGAACCTGAATTCCCGGAAAGCGAATTCTTAGTTAAGGAATTATTGTCTAATATCGAAAAAGAAGAAACCCGTAGCATGATGTTAGGGGAATCAATCAGACTGGATGGCAGGAAGGAAAATGAAATCCGCCCGATTACCTGTGAAGTCGGTTATTTACCGCGTGCCCATGGATCGGCCCTTTTCACCCGTGGTCAAACCCAGTCACTGGGTACCGTCACGTTAGGTACCAAGATTGATGAGCAATTAATCGATGCTTTGGAAGGAGAAAGCTATAAAGCCTATATGCTGCATTATAATTTTCCTCCTTTTTCGACAGG
>CAYSHN010000008.1:0-15789 GCA_964430815.1 uncultured Calditrichota bacterium
AAAATCAGGTATACCCAGTAAGATTTGATTTTTATAATTGAACGGAGAACCGAGTAGTAGGGTGTGAATCTGGGTATCTTTAACCAGATCCAGCCCCACCCTGCTTTGATAGTATTCAAAGGATTCGCTGACAGCCAGGGTTGCTGAGGTAAAAACGGCTGTATGCAACCGGCCATATAATATTTTATTCAGTAAATCGGCTATATTTAGCGGTACAGCGTTAAAACTGACATCGCTGCTCTCTTTATTTTGCGGTAATTCAAACCAGTAAACATAGTTCTCCTGGTCGGCAGCAAGGGCAAACTCAAAGGAGCTCATCAGATTTTCCAGATCGGTGTCCAGCGAAACGAGTTCACGATGTATTTGATCCTGAAACTGGAATGAATCCAACTGTAGTTCAGTGAAGGTAGAGATAAGATCCTGCAAGCCCTTTTTACAGTTGATTAAATCCGTTTTCAAATCATCAATACGGGCCGAGAGTTCCTTAAAGTGCCGGAACTGTTGATGATAACGGATCTTGGTCTCCTCATAACCAATTTGGTCTTTTTTAAATTTCTCTCGCAGTTTCAGATTCAGTTCTGAGAAAAAAAATTGTGTAGAAGCTTTCATACTGCTGCAGTTGGTTTTGAGCCGGGAGATTTGTCGATTTATTCGCTCAGTGGGCCCATTCAATTTAACCTGATTCAAACGGTATTCCAGTTGTACCAGAGTTCCAGCCTGACGAGGTTCCTCTTCATATAACTTGTGATAAATATTACGGAAAGTCCACCAATTAAAGCGTACTCCCAGAAATTCACCGGCGGTTTTCTCCAAATGGTGTGCTTCATCAACAATGAGATTATGATATTCACCCAGGATGGTGTTATCGGTAATCAGATCGGAAAACAGCAGGGAATGATTGACTACTACCAGATCGGCACGACGAGCGTGATTACGGGCTTTCATTAAAAAGCAATCTGTATAGAATTTGCACACTTTGCCCGGACAGTAGTTATTTTCAGCGATTAATTTTCCCCATAATCCCCAGTTCTGGTTAAGTTGAAATCCGGCGTTTTCAGCAATATCTCCGGATTGCGTTTGTTCCGCCCACAGCATCAACGGCAGAATACGCGTTCTTTCCTGTGCCGAAAGTCGCTGATCCATATCGATCAGTGTGGTTTTCCATTTATCAAGGCACAGGTAATTGGATTTACCTTTAAGTATAACTGCTTTAAATTTCTGATCGGTCACTGAATAAACAGTCGGTATATCTTTGAAAAAAAGTTGTTCCTGCAGATTCTTGGTATTGGTACTGATCAGGATACGTTCCCCACCATCGCGGTTTTGGACGGCCCATTCCACGGCCGGTAACAAATAAGCCATGGATTTACCTGTACCGGTGCCAGCTTCCACGATTAGAAACTGGCGCTGATTAAATGTCTGGGCTACGGCACGGGCCATCTGGATTTGCTGTTCCCGTTCCTCAAAACTTTCCAGTACCCGGCTTAATGCGCCGTTCTTTGATAAATATTGAGCGACGTATTCTTCCTCGATAGCTTGAGATTCCAGTTCATATTCGGAGGGTTTAAACTGATAATCGGCCTCACCAATAATATTAAAATAGTTTTGTACATAGGTGATATCTTCTGTTATACCTGCCGCTGTGGTATCAATGTTGTTTTTTAATTTGTACTCCAGGATGGGCTGAAAGAAATGTTTAACTCTGCCGCTGTTAGGATAAAGCAGTCGAATGATATTACGCAGGATCTGCGTATTGCAGGCTATTGTCCGTTCAATTAATTGCAGAAAAATATAGCCACTAGCCCGGGCGTCTTCGATGGCTCGGTGTGCTTTATCCAGATCAATTTTAAAATAGGCAGATACTGCACTCAGAGTAAAACGAGGCAAGAAGGGCAGAAATATCCGGGCCAGAAAAAGTGTATCCAGCCGGGAGTTGTTGAAATATTTGAAACGTTGAGTTTCCACTTCCCAGAGATGAAAATCATTGTGCTGTCGGCGCAACAAATATTCTATGAAGGCACTATCAAAATTAATCTGATGACCGATCAGAGTGGAGTCACCGATAAAATCCAACAAGGGTGTGAGTTTAACCAGGATATCGGGTGCCGGCTGAACGTCGGTATCGGTGATACCGGTCAACTTGGTGATAAAATCAGGGATGGACACGCCGGGATTGATCAGCGAAGAAAATACTTCTGTTTCCTGGCCATTCTGAAAACGGATAGCACCAATCTCGATGATCCGATCAGTCGTGGGATCCAAACCGGTGGTTTCCAGGTCCAGGACCACAAAATCATCGAAATGTAATTCTTTTAGTGTGGTTTGAGTAAGGGTCATATCAAAAAATTCATTAAAGTCAATTTTACGAAATAGCTAAAAATTCTGCAATTGATTTTGTGTGGATATAAAAATAATAGGAAGATTCCCGCCTGTACTATATTCAAGTAAGACATACGCCTGGCGGGAATGACCCTCATAATGTCATATCCTATAGGAGTATGTAAAGTATAAGAATATATGGCAGCGCATTTACTCACTAGCCACTATCTTAAGATAGTGGTTTAGAAAATACTAAAAAAATTGCGGCTTTAGCCATAAATATGAATTAAGAATGAATATAGCTCTATTTGAAATTCGATTTTCATCAATTTAAGGCTAAAGCCGATATACTTGGTAAAACTATTTTTCCACTATCTAAAGATAGTGGCTTGTGAGTGATTCATTTGTGTTGTGATCATGACAGATCGGAATCTAATTAAACGAGTTTGATCTAAGATTCTCGCCTGTGTTAGAATCAAATTGTGTATACCTTCGGCGAAAATGACCATGATTAATCGATGTGCAAAAGCATTCTTCTCAGCAATTCCAGTGCCGCCGCGGTACCTCTTTGTTTATTGACCCGGCGATCCTGACCAAAATTGAACTGTCGCACCCGAACTTCATCGCCATATACAGCCGCCAGAAAACATAAACCCAGTGGTTTAGTATCTGTGGCACCACCTGGTCCGGCTATTCCGGTCGTAGATATGGCACAATCCACCTGGAACAATTGTTGTACGCCGCGTACCATTTCCAATGCAACTTCGCTGCTTACGGCACCGAATTTATCTAAACTCAGCGCAGATACTTTCAGCAAATCAATTTTGCTTTTATTGGAATATGTAATAACCGAACCTGTAAAATACGCAGAGCTACCCGGCACATTGGTTATCCAATCAGCAACCAGACCGCCGCTGAAACTTTCAGCCAGGGCCAGGCTTAATTTTTTTTCGGTTAATAATCTACCGACAACCTCTGGTAATGATTCTGATGTCTCAGTAAAAATATATTTTTCCAGACAGGATCTGATCTTGGTAATACAGTTTGTGAATCGCAATTCTGCTTCCGGCTGGAAAATATAATTTTTTAATCGTATATCGATACCACTGGTTTTAGGCAGAAAGGCGATCCGAAATTCAGGATACAGATCTAATATATTTGCTATTTTCTCGTATACTCTCGACTCGGGTATACCTGTAGTTCTGAAAAGATGCTCCGGAATGGGATGTACGCCAAACCGGTCTTTCAACCTGACCAAGATTGTTTGCTCCATCATCATTTTCATTTCCAGCGGTACACCTGGTAAGAAGTAAAAAACTTTACCCTCTTTTTCTAATTCGAATCCCGGAGCTGTACCGACTGGATTATCAATCAGTGTAGCGGTTTGCGGAACCATAGCCTGAACCTGGTTTATTTCGGGCATATCCAGATTTCGCCCAACAAACATTTTTTTTATTTTATCCAGAGTGTTCTGGTGCAGGATCAGGTTGGTTTTAAAAAAAAGGCTAATAGCTTGCCTGGTCAGATCATCCGGTGTCGGACCCAATCCACCGGTAGTAATCACTAAATCAGCTCGCTGTATGGCGTTCTGCAGCGCAGTTTCTATTTCGGCTGGAACATCGCGAATAGTGGTAATCCAATTTACTTCCAGGCCCATTCCCGACAGTTTTTCACCCAACCAGGAAGCATTGGTATTGATGGTGATGCCGCCAAGCAGTTCATCACCAATTGAGATTAGTTCCGATTTAATTAGGGAATTCATTGATTGGTTTTCCTGATAATGAATCCGGGGCTATTATAATCCCCGGTAATAAATCAATAAAATTAATTGGATCGACATATTGGTGTATACAGCAGCAATAACATCATCAATCATAATACCCCAACCTCCTTTGATAAGCTGCGAACTTCTGGCCGGGAATGGTTTAATGATATCCATAATTCTGAATATTAAAAAACCCATCAGCATGATAAAAATAGTGCGCGGTAAGAACAGCAATGCTAACCACTGGCCGACCCATTCATCAATAACTACCTGCGACGGATCCTTGAGCCCCTGGTCTTGTTCGATCAAGGCAGAACTCCATAAGCCTATCGCAAATAAAATTATAATAAATATCAGCCAGTAATAGTTGGTCAGTGGAAGCAGATAAAAAATTATTAGTGCCGTGAAACTGCCGGCTGTTCCCGGAGCCCATGGTGCATATCCACTGCCTAATCCAGTCCCCATTATATAAGCGAGTTTTTTAAGCATAAAAAGTCATATGATAATCTTATCTACCGAATAATCGTGAGGTCCGGTTATATAATTCCTGAATATGGGAGCGATTTTCAATCAGGTATTGAATGCCGGTAAAAACGGTCAAAACAGTTACTACTGAAAACAGCAGGGAGATCCAATGTGTATAAGGTGGCGGATAAGATTGGATCTGGTTTATATTTGCTTGCGGTAGATTCAGATAAATCAACAGGATCAGAATGGCCAGCATTTCGATAAAGGTTTTCGCTTTAGCCAAAAAACTGGTGACGATGGCTTTGCCAAGTTGTAAGGCGAAGATTCTTAAGAAAGTGATAATAAAATAACGACTAATCATCACTGCTACCATCCACCAGTGTAAATACCCTAAATAAGCGAAAATACACAACGCTGAAGCAATCAGAATTTTATCAGCTAGAGGATCCATAAATTGTCCCCAACGGGTGATCCAATTAAATCTTCTGGCGAAATATCCATCATACCAATCCGTAGCTGCAGCTAAAAGGAAGATTATAGTTCCAACCAACCTACTCTGCATCGTCACCCCGGACATAAAGTAAATAAAAACGGGAGTCAGAATAATTCGCAAAATTGTGAGTTGATTGGGAAGTGTCCACTTCATATTTATTCAAAGCACCTATAAATCAAACCATAATATTAATTAGTAAATCTAATGTAAAAAATAAAGTTATAAATAATCTTAAAAAAAGTCTACACTAATTGATATTTGAAGCATTCATTAAAATGCTGTATAATACGGATAATACCGATATTCAGATAAACTGTCCAGATATTATAGAATGATACGAATGAAATACTTTGAAATATTTTCTGGTTTATTATTGATTTTGAGTTTAATGGCTTGCCACCAGTCCTCTCCACAGCAAGAAAATACTATTCTGGGTCTGACCATGGGCACCACCTATCAGGTTAAAATTGCCCGGGATTTCATTGCTGAAAATGATTTAGCAGTACTCAAGCAAAAAATTGATACCGCATTGATTATAATAAACCAGCAGATGTCCGTCTTTGATCCACAAAGCGAAATATCAAGGTTTAATGCTTATAACGATACATTGCCGTTTCCAGTCTCGGTTCCCCTGCATGATGTGGTACAAATGGCCCTACAGGTGTATAAACAATCTCATGGTTATTTTGATGTTACTGTCGCACCACTGGTGGATTTATGGGGTTTTGGGAAAAAAGAGTACCGCAACGAACCACCCACGGAACAACAAATTGCGACGATACGTAAACGAATTGGCTCAGCTCACCTTATTGTTGTTGATAGCACCCATTTGCAGAAAACCGTCCCTGAACTTGAATTGAATTTAAGTGCAATTGCCAAAGGTTACGGGGTAGACGTCATTGCTGAATTGTTGGACTCCCTTAAGTATAAAAATTATCTGGTGGAGATTGGGGGAGAGATTATGACCAGGGGATTCAAGGCCAAAGATGAATTATGGCATATTGCAGTAGAGCAACCACAATTTGCATCCCTGCCGGGTGAGAACGTGATGGGCATTCTGGCCTTAAAAGACGTCGCAGTGGCCACCTCAGGGGATTACCGTAATTATTTTGAATTTCAAGGCCGAAAATATTCGCATACCATCGATCCGTTTACTGGTTATCCAGTCCGGCATGATCTGGCCAGCGTCACTATTATTGCCGGAAATTGCACCAGGGCTGATGCTCTGGCTACCGCAGTAATGGCGATGGGTGCGGAAAAAGGATTTCCCTGGATCGAAAGTGTATCCGCAGTAGAGGCATTATTAATTGTGCGGCTTCCGGATGGAAAATATAAAGAGTTTCAAACAGCAGGATTTGGAAAATACTTGTCGGGAAAAAAAGATGAATAAAATCACGAAAACACCTTCTGCTCCATTCCCGGAAAAGATATACTGGTCTGTTATTCTCATTTTGTGTGTGATTTCGGTCATCCCCCGCTTTTATGATATCATGAAATTTTTACCGGTCTATGCAATTGACGAAAATGATATTGTTGAATTTGCCGTGGGTTTTTTAGGTGGAGATCTGGATCCGCACTGGTACAAATACGGTTCCCTCTATGCCTACATACTGGCGGTAGTCTATTTCCTGCAGTCGCTTTTCAGCACTGCTTCATTCGCGGAATTTGTTGAAGATATTTTCTTCAATCCAACACGTTTCTATTACACGGCCAGGTTGATCAACACACTTATTAATATTTTAATCGCCCTGTTTACCTATCGTTTGGCCAAAAAATTCTTTACTAAACAGGCGGCTTTGATAACCCTGGCACTGGCTATTTTCCCCTTCCTCGACAGTCTGGTGAATTATACCGTCCGTGTAGATACCTTGCTAGCACTCTGGACTATTTTAGTTCTGTATTATCTGATTAAAGTCCAACAGGAACAGGGAATAAAAAACTATATCCTGGCAGCAGTTTTCTGGGGATTAAGCCTGGCCACTAAACCCTTACCGGCGTTACTGCTATTGCCCACAGTTTTTCTGGGTCATTGGCTGGCTGTAGAACCCCGCTCTTCAGGTTTTGGGCAGCAAAATAAGAGTAAGCGAAAAAGTGTAGAAAAAGCAGCAAGGGTCAAAAATAAATCGGCACTGGAAAATTTCATCAATGCTATGATTAATCCGGCCTTTTATATTTTCATGATAACCGGATTGGGTATCAGCTTTATAGCCAATCCATATTCGTTGATTAATTTTAACGAATATAAAATGGAACAGGTTAAAGCGGTTCAATCCGAAGGCGGGCGTAATTTTATTGCCGGCTGGGATATCAGCAGATTTTTCACAAATCTGGGTTATGTGTTTACTCTACTGGCAGTGGCGGCGGTATTATATTATCTCTATAAATCGATCAGGCAAAAAAATTATATGCATTTAACTTTGCTGAGTTATCCGTTTATCTTCTGGTTGGCCTTTGCCCAGGGTGCGGCACGAGAATATTTTTATGTACCGATTATACCCATTCTGATCATCTTTATGGCTCAGTTCCTGATAGAGATGTCAGCAAAAATCAGCAGGTCTTCGCCTGAGTCTAAGCGACAACATATCATCGTTCTGGCTGGGTTACTGCTCATTTTACTGCAACCGGGGGTAGCTCTGTTAACAAAAACCTGGACATTAAACAGAGCAGGAGATTATCGGTCTGGACATACAGCCCTGGCAGGTAAAAAATGGATTGAGGAAAATGTCTCATCCAACAGTAAAATCCTGTTGTATGGCTATTATGTAAATTTACCGCATCTGGTTGCCCATAATCCACAGAAGCAGGCACAGTTCGGTGAATATTTCATGTATTACCGCTGGAAGAATAAATTTCTGACAGATCATTTTCTGCAGGCGCATTTGCACTATTTAAAATCAGGATTGCCGACTTACAATTTGGAAAATATTAGAGACCCTTTACGGGAAAAAGAAGTGCAATTGTATGCGTTCTGCCAACAGAACAATATCGAATACGTGGTCAGTACTTATGATCTGACCAGGTTTCCGGAATTTGATACAAGGATTTTAAAAAAGTTTGATAATCAGTACTATCCTTTTGGAATACCCTTTGGTATCTATAAGTTAAAGGATAAATAAAATTATGGCTAAAAAATTGGTGTCGATAGTAATTCCTGTTTTTAATGAGGAAGGAAATCTTCCGGTTTTATATGAACGATTGTCAGCGGTGCTTAAAAAGCTGGCAACAGATTATGAAATGCTGTTCGTCAACGACGGCAGCCGGGATCAATCCCTTACTCTGTTACAAACTTATGCTCAACAGGATCGGCATATAAAAATTATTGATTTGTCTAGAAATTTTGGTCACCAACTGGCAGTCACTGCAGGACTGGATCATTGCCAGGGTGATTGTGCGGTTATAATTGACGCAGATCTGCAGGACCCACCCGAATTGATCACTGAGTTGATTACTAAATGGAATGATGGATACCAGGTCATATATGCTCAACGGATCAAAAGAAAAGGGGAACACTTTTTAAAAGTTTTTACTGCCAAGATTTTTTATCGGTTGCTAAAAAAACTGGCTAACATAGATATCCCATTGGATACCGGAGATTTCAGATTAATTGACCGAAAGGTGATTGATAATTTAAAAGCTATGCCGGAACGTAACCGTTTTCTCCGTGGTATGGTTTCCTGGATAGGATTGCGGCAAACCAGTGTAAAATATGTACGTGAAGAGAGATTGTTCGGAGAGACGAAATATCCTCTGTTTAAAATGATTCGATTTGCTCTCACCGGACTCACTTCTTTTTCTCTGGTTCCATTGCAACTGGCGTCTCTCTTTGGATTTCTTGTTTCCGGCATTTCATTTTTAGCTGGTTTATATACTATTTACCTGAAAATTTTCACCACACATACGATTCCGGGCTGGACATCATTGATGATTGCCTTGCTCTTCCTGGGGGGTATTCAATTAATAACTCTGGGGATTATTGGTGAGTATGTCGGGCGGATCAGTGAGGAAGTCAAACAACGTCCTTCCTATATCATTCAGGATAAGATCAACCTGTGAATTCATGATTAAAATAAATGATACTTTAACTAAGTTTATTAAATTCAGTATTGTCGGTTTTATTAATACCGTCAGTAGTTATCTCCTGTTTTTTATACTGCTGGAATTTGCACATATTAATTATCTGGTATCATCGGTTATTTCTTATGTTCTGGGTATTTTGATCAGTTATTTTGGTAATAAATATTGGACCTTCCGGATCATCAGATCAGTCTGGCGTCTGGAGTTTATCAAATATATAATTTTGAATATAGTAGGATTGGCAATCAACACCCTGATCATGGTATTACTGGTGGAAAATTTTAAATTAAATCCGTTAATTGCCCAGATCTTTGCCATGTCTGTAGTGATATTTTATAATTTTTTTGGCAGTAAATTCTGGGTATTTAGAGATATTGATAATTAATGAGAAATAAATGGAATTTATCACTCAAATTGATACCTCCATATTCTACTTCATCAACACTTCTCTGCAAAATCCATTTTTTGACTGGATAATGCCAATTATCTCTGCCAAGAGAACCTGGTTTCCGCTGTGGTTTCTGGCCATTGTTTTGTTGCTCTGGAAGGGCGGGCGTAAGGGCCGCCTGGCAGTTCTGCTGGTGATTCCTCTGATTCTTATGACTGATCAATTATCGGCCAGTGTTCTGAAGCCGCTGGTGGCACGGCTTAGACCCTCTATCGTGTTGCCTGATGTTCATCTATTAGGGAAAAAAATGAATTCGTATTCTTTTCCCTCATCCCATGCATCCAATTTTTTCGGATTAGCTACCTATTTCAGCTATCTATATTCACGATATAAATGGTGGTTTTTTTCTGCAGCTTTACTGGTTGGATTGTCGCGGATATCAGTTGGAGCTCATTATCCATTGGATGTAGTGGCAGGAGCGTCACTGGGGATACTCTGTGCTTTGATTATTATATGGATGCACCGGGTGATTGATATATGGTATGATAAACGTGAGAAATAACCCATCCCCTTCCCTTATGTACGCCAGTGGGCGCATCCCTGTCTGACCTGTCTGCCGGCGTGATATAAGGGAAGGGGAGTGAGGGATAGGTTAGACCGAGAAAATAATAATCCATACCCTTTTTCCCCTTTCCTTATATATACGGGTAGGAGTAGGGAGTTGGGTTAATTAATAATCTTCACCACCACCGCTGTAGCATCATCAAATTGACGGGAACTGCTATAAGTGACCATGTTTTGATTTAACTGTTGCAGAATACCATCGGCACTCTGGGTAGAGTACTCATGTAAAAATTCCAGGATACGCTTTTCTCCATATACCTCACGTTTTTCATTCATGGCTTCGATAAAACCGTCGGTGATAAATAGAAAGATGTCGCCCATCTGGTAGGTCAGGATCTGCTCCCGGACATTTTCGGTAAATTTTTCATTCTCGGTCATGCCAAGGCCTATTCCAGCTGGTTCTAAAATTAAAGATCTTTGTTTTTGTGCATTGTAGTACAACAAGCCATTGTGTCCCAGGCGAAACAATTGCAGTGTGCGGGCCGTTGTATTAAAAATACCCAACAGGGCAGTAAAGAAAAATTCAGATTCAAAATTATTGCGGATCAATGTATTCAATCGCTGTAGCAAGAGGGTAGGTGGTATTTTTTCCAGTGTCAGGGTCCGTAAGAATCCCTGTATTTTGGACATCTGTAAAGCAGCAGATGTACCCTTGCCTACAACGTCCCCAACGATAATACCCAGATTTACCGGATCGATTTCGAAGTAGTCATAATAATCTCCGCCCACCTCCATTGCCGGAGAAAGTGAAGCCCGTACCTGCAGACCTGGATAGTTTGGGATGTGCTTGGGTAATGAATTTATCTGGATCTCACGGGCAATTTCCAATTCCCGTTTGAGGCGTTCTTTATCGGTCATCTCTTCATAAAATCCAGCCCGTTCAAAGGCGGTTCCCAGATGTTCTCCGAACAGGCTCAGTAACTCGAGATCATCGTTATTATAGGCGCTCTCGGATGATTTTTCAGCAGTGAATAATAAAGCTTCGAGTTTTTGACCTCCCGACACGACCGGGATAGCACAAAAAATTTCCTGACGAATAGAGGTCAATTCCGGTATAGCTGCCAGATCCTCCAGACTGATTGGTTTACCGGCGGTGATCCATTTCTTACGTAAAGCAGGTGCAATGGAGAATGGTTTGATTTCCTGTGCGCTGAGTGCACCCTTACCCGCTGTCGGTTGAAATTGTCCGTTTTCTTTTACCACCAGTAAAGTACCTTTGATCCTCATGATGTTCTGGATCTGTTCGACCGACTTGGTGCTGATACTCTCCCTGGTCAGAGAGGCCGACAGGATTTCTACGAAGTTTTTTAAGGCCCTACGGTAATCATACTTTTGCTGGAAAAATATGCGGTCTATTAATTTCTGCATGTAACGGATGAAGATGTAGAACAGAAAAGCCAATCCGATCCCGATCAACAACAGGTACCCTTTCTGAATTACCAGTTGTAAATCCGCAGGCAGTTGACTCAATTTTCTCATCTCCACGGCAGTACCGGTAATAAAAAAAGCAGGCAAATCAATTTTTATGGTTGGTAGTGTACGGATTATCATCACCAGCAAGAAAACAAAGAAAACAGTCAAAACGGTCTGGGTTAAGAAATAAAATGTAGACAGTCGCAGGCGCAGATGGATATCATATACCCGGTAACGGATTGTGGTAATGGTATAAACTATGGGAATTGCACAAAACAAGAAAGAAACGTATTCAAGCAGCCGGTACCGGAACATAAATGGAGTAGCCAGGACAGCCAGCACCAACGATATAATTAAGACAATCTTGGTTAAGCGGGTGCGAGCCAGATAATTTTTTTGGCGTTTTTTCCAAAATCTGATTTCAAGCACAGTTAGATAGATGAGTGGAATCCCGAGCAGGAGTGCAGAATAAATATTATTTCCGAAAATCAATAAGAAATAGAGTGCTATTACATACGCAATTCCACTGAGTATATAGTTTGCCTGGATCATCCAGAATCGCTTTATCTCGGCATACTTTTGTCCGGGGAAATACAGCAGAGCGTGTCCCAGCACGGGGATCAGGAAGTACAGGTTAGTGATACAGATTATAGCAAATCCCTGGTAAAGTTGTGATCCCTGTTGGACATTATGGAGCAAGGGGATGTTCATTAAGGTAAAGGACAGCATGAGCATAGCCAGTGTCCACAACCGGGCGGGTCCAACCTCAGGTTTTATCATTATAAAGATAAGAGCCATGATAAATAACATAAATCCGGCAGTGAGAAATCCGACTTGATTTATCCGTAAACCACCCAAGGCCAGATTCACTCGCAGATCATATATCTGCCTATCCCGCTCTATTGTATAGAGCAGACTTTCTCCCGGTTTGGCCCGGTCCAGATAGGATTGGGCGTGCATGGCGGTGAAGATGGAGTCACCATTTATTTTTATGAGCCGGTCGCCAACCTGCAGACCCGCTTGTTCGGAAACACCTCCCGGATTAATCTGGATAAAAACTACACCCTGTTTGCGGTTGTCATATGTATTTTCATCGGTCATCTGGCTGGTGACTTTGTTCAGATTAAACAGCGACAGGAATAAAATAAAAGCGGCCAAGACTATAAAACCGGCCCGAATTAAATTCTTTTGCTCAAATATCTTCATATCTGTGCCTGACGAATATTTTATCAACATGTTTCAATATAATAAAAATAAAATAATTTGACATTAGTTGTTTCTTTTTTATATTTAACCCTTTTTCAGAGGAATGCTAATTGCGATCCAAACCCGAACATAAAAAACTGGCCCGTAAAATTTTAAACTTCATTAAACGGTATGATGATTTTTTGCTTTCCGCACATATCAATGCCGATGGAGATGCTATCGCCGCTGTACTGGCCCTGGGTTTATTGCTGGAGTGGATGAATAAAAAATATTACATGGTATTGCATGATCAGGAGCCGGAAGTACGTTTTAATTATCTTAAAAATTTTGAAAAAATTCTTCATTATAATAACCAGCTAAAAATTCAAACTTCCTGCGCGATTATCCTGGATGTACCGGGCATCAAGAGACTTGGCGATGTGCAAAAACTCCTGCCGCGTAAATCCCGCATCGCGCGTATTGACCATCATCCTACTGAAGATGCCTTCGCCGAATTGGAAATGGTCGATGAAGGGGCTTCTTCAACTACACAATTGATCTATGAAATTGTGGAATTAGTAAAAATGGAAATTAATTTGGCATTAGCCAGTGCAATCTATACCGGCATTGTCTATGATACCGGTCGCTTTTCCTTTTCCAATACCACTGCGCGTGACATGTACATTTGCGGAAGGATGATCGAGATCGGTGTGGATCCGTCCGAAATTAATAATCGTATATTTTTTGAAAACTCGTTTGCCGCTATACGCACCATCGGTAAAGGCCTGGCTAGCATGGAAAGTTATTTAGACGGTGCTGTTAATATCATTTATCTTGATTACGGATTGATGAAAAATAATCATCAGGGCGAAATCGATGAACTGGCGAATTACAGTGTAGCCATCCGTGGCGGACAGGTAGGACTTTTTATTCGTGAAGCCGAATCTGGTCTGCATAAGATCAGTCTTCGATCAAAAGGGAAAGTGGATGTTAATCAGGTGGCCAAAGTTTTTAATGGCGGCGGACATGCCCGTGCTGCCGGTTGCAGGATTCAGGGCAGCAAGGAAGAGGTAATTAATCTACTACTAACCGAGATCGAAAAAAGATTATAACTTTAATTTGTTCTTCTACTATATTTTCTTTTTATATAATCCATCAATATTTGTTGAAACTCCCCGGCAATCGTAGAACCTTTTAATGTTACGCTGTGTTTTCCATCGATATAAACCGGTGCCTTGGGATCTTCACCGGTTCCGGGTAATGAAATTCCAATATTGGCATGCTTTGATTCACCGGGGCCATTGACCACACAACCCATCACCGCCACTTTCATCTCTTCAACACCCGGATATTCAACCCGCCAATGGGGCATCTGTTCGCGGATATAACTGTTGATATCTTCGGCCAATTTCTGAAAGAGTGTACTGGTGGTGCGACCGCAACCGGGACAGGCAGTTACCTGTGGAGTAAAGTTGCGAAGTTCTAACGATTGCAGAATTTGTTGAGCGACCAATACTTCCTGAGTCCGGTCTCCGCCAGGCTGAGGAGTTAAGGAAACGCGAATGGTATCTCCGATTCCTTGCTGCAGCAGAATAGCCAGACCGGCTGTACTGGCAATAACTCCTTTGTTGCCCATACCCGCTTCCGTTAATCCCAGATGCAGGGGATATTCACAGGCCGAGGCCAGTTGTTGGTATACCTCAACCAAATCCTGCACCCCCGAAACTTTAGCACTGACAATGATCCGGTCATGCCCAAGTCCCACTTCTTCAGCCAGCCGGGCCGAACGCATGGCCGATTCCACCATGGCTTTGATCATTACCTGTTGAGCCGAAATTGGAGCAGGACTTTTAGAATTAGTATCCATCATTTCGGTCAACAACTGCTGATCCAGCGATCCCCAGTTTACACCAATACGGATTGGTTTGTTAAATTTAATAGCTTGTTCGATGATCATCGTAAAATTTTTATCGCGGGCTTTGGTGCCCACATTTCCAGGATTGATGCGATATTTGGAAAGAGCCCGGGCACATTCAGGAAACCGGGTCAGTAGCAGATGGCCGTTATAATGAAAATCACCAATGACCGGCACCTGAACATTTCTTTTGTCAAGTTCAGCAATTATATCAGGTACTGCCTGGGCTGCTTCTTCATTATTTACGGTAACACGAACCAGTTCACTACCGGCACGATGTAAAGCGATAATCTGTTCAACCGTTTTGAGTGTATCGGCGGTGTCGGTGTTGGTCATGGATTGCACCACGATAGGATGGGCGCTGCCGACATCAACCTCACCAATCCTCACGGTAACAGTCTTCCTGCGAATGTTTTTTTCCATATTAGGATCCATCTTAAATATAACGTTTTATTTAGTGCATTAATCCAGTTTTTATATTCAATTTACAGTTAAAATTGTTACAATTGGTATTTGATTATCTAAAAAATGTATAAAAGAGAGAAGCAATCATGTCTGTTTCGTTTTGATAAATCACGCCACTCCTGGTAAAGTTTAAATTAGTATGTCGTCGATTATATTATCTATAAACAGAGCACTCCTAACGGAGTGCAATTTTGTGTTGTGTATGTCTGTCATAGTCAGAATATCGCAATTTTATACAGCTATTTTCGTATCACTCCTAATGGAGTTTAATTTAATTTGACACGGGTCGCCATAACTATAAACATGGCACTTCTGCCGGAGTGCAATTTTGTGTTGTGTATGTCTGTCATAGTCAAAATATCGCAATTTCATACAGCTATTTTCATATCACTCCTGATGGAGTTTAATTTAATTTGACACGGGTCGCCATAACTATAAACATGGCACTCCTGCCGGAGTGTCTCTTGTATGTCAGTAATTCTATTGTCCTGTATTTAAAACTCCTGATAAAATTTAATTTATAACTAGTAATTATAACAGTATCATTGAACAACCGGTAGAATGCATGCAGGAATTATATTGTGTGAATTCACGCACTTAATTACTCAAGATAAAAAGGTTTTAATCTGATTTCGGTCGAGTATATCATGGAAATCCACAATAACCTATAATTCCGGCGA
>CAYSHN010000008.1:15799-21815 GCA_964430815.1 uncultured Calditrichota bacterium
TAGAATATATCCACGTTACCTGTGTTTTTCACCCTGTTAAGGGTGAAATGTTTATAGAATTTGCTATATTCAACTTTATTTGTAACCCCGTCTGGGGTGGAATGCTGGTAAAACATAATTTTATCTAATCATTGAAATGGACAGATTCAAAATTATATGCCATTAATAACACTATACGATTTCTTTGAAAATATACTTTTGATCATATTGTACATCATATTTATTTAAGATATCGACATACTCATTTATAAAATTTTTCTTTTGTTGCAAGCACTGATTTTCGATATATCTTTTTACTATATAAATTTGGGAATGACTATAAGAAAATGCACCAAATCCTTCCTGCCAGTTAAATTTTCCGGAGAACCAGTTATTTTGATTTATAAATTTTGAGGAGTTATTCTTGATATCTCTCACTAAATCTGAAAGACTGATGTCCGGTTTTAGACCAAGTAGAATATGTACATGATCCGGCATGCAATTAATCGCCAGTAGTTTTTGGCCTTTGTTTTTAATGATACCAAAGATATATTTATGCAATTCTTCTTTATGTTTTGTTATGATAAGATTTTCTCTTCGGGATACAGTAAATATTATGTGAATATAGATTTTAGTATAGGTGTTGGCCATGGTAACTCCTTCTTGGTTATTTTATAATATCACTCCTGCCGGAGTTTATTTTAAATTATAAGCATTCGTTTTTACTATAGACATCGCACTCCTGCCGGAGTGCAGTTTTTAAAGTTGAAAAGTATGTATCCGCTTCAGTTAAAATGCATTTAATGCAATTCTGATTTATTACAAATTTAATGCCATCATATTGCTCAATAATAGAACCGTGAAATATTTATAAGAAATATTTAATGTTGAGATTATATCAGCGATGTATTGAGGAGTAAAAATAGTAAAAAATTGATTAATTCCGGTTGCTTTTATCAAACCGTTGGGGTGAAATGTTTATAGAATATAATTAAATTCTTGTGAACAGTAACGCCTTTGGGGAGATATGTTTATAGAATATGACTAAATTATTATGAACTGTAACCCCGTTGGGGTGAAATGTTTATAGAATATAAATTTTCTTGTCAACTGTAACCCCCTAAGGGGTGATATGTCTATAGAACATGTTTCTATTCTCAAAACCGATAACTCCGTCAGGAGTGAAATAAAATATTTGGAAGACGTTGCTGTATTTTATAATCTAATTATGGCATTCATCACAATAAATTTTGTGGTTTAAAATACCTTTAAATGTATTTAAAATATTGAATTTACGGAATAATTTAGGTATAATTTTGCTGTGGTTTAGCATCGTAATTCAGTTTCCAGTACTTTTATCTGCCATGGGGAGATTCTTTTCTCCATTATTCACTTTACTAGCACTCCCTAAGGGGGATATAACGGATATCAATTTTATTATTGGCACACATTTTCCTGACGTCACTAATTAAAATTTAATATAATATCTAATATAATTTTTATAAAAAGGGGAAGCCATGAAACGAGTTTTAAATGTTTCCATCTCAATTATGATTATTGTTTTCTTCAGTGGTTTTTGTTTGGCCCAGGAAAAATTACGCATAGCAGTAATGGATTTTTCAACTACTGGCGGTTTATCAAAACAGGAGACGGTTACTCTCGGTACCCGTCTGAGTTCCATGTTGGTAAAAACGAATGCCTTCATTGTTCTGGAACGGGGTAAAATGGAAGAGATATTGCAAGAGCAGGGATTTCAGCAGTTGGGCTGCACCACTACAGAATGTGCCGTAGAGGTTGGTAAAATGCTGAATGTACAGAAGATGGTCAGCGGATCTTTTGGTAAAGTAGGACGCACCTATACGATCGATCTTTCAGTGGTTGATGTACAAACCGCCCAGATTGAAAAATCATTCTTCCAGGATTATAAAGGTGAAATTGATGGACTGCTGAACATCATGCAGGATATTGCCAATCAGATTGCTAGTATGACAACTGCCAAACCGGTACCGCCGAAACCAGTTGTCGTAGAGAAAAAAACCTTCGATATATCCATCGAATCCGATCCAAAAGGTGCCCAATTGTTTCTCAATGATAAAAATGCAGGATCGACGCCCTTCAAAAGCAAGGCTAAAGAGGGAGTGGAACTGGAAATTCGTATTAAAAAAGAAAATTATAAAGATTATTTAAAGAAGATCACTGTAACGGATAACATTCATATCAGGGCTACGCTGGAATTGAGTGAAGAAGCTAAACAGCAATTAGCCCAAAAGGCCAGGGAACAGTCGACTCAAGCAGATACAGGCAAGAAGGGCAGTAGCAAGAAATGGTGGTATATCGGCGGTGGAGCAGTATTGCTGGGTGGCACCGTCGCCATCTTGCTGGCCGGAGGTGGACCGGATAAAAAAGGTGAGACAACAACACAGTTTCCATTACCACCGGGACGTCCACAATAAAAAATCGGGGTGTTTAACTTGAACAGCAAAGGACAAGATTATGTCTCAGTGTTATAAAATCAAGTTTAAATCAACGAGATTGATTGCAATCCTGATATTGTTCCTGGCAGGGGCTACCGTAATAGCACAGGAATACTGGCAATCTACAGAAGGCCCTTATGGTGGTCTAATAGAGTGTGTGGTCTATAATTCAAATAATGAAGCATTTGCTTTTACCCATTGGGGTGGACTATTTTATTCAGGTGATAATGGGGACAGCTGGGTAAAAAGGGGGGACAGACTTGCGACTAAAGTCGTTATTGATACCAATGATGTGATAATAACTAATTCATTATATTCCGCCGATATTAATCGCTCTACAGATGGTGGACAGATCTGGACCACATATACAAAAGTTATTGATTCCAAACGTATTTATGCACTGGCGGTTAACTCAGCTAACCTGCTTTTTGCCGGTACTGATACTAGCGGCATGTTCCGTTCAGAAGACGGTGGTGCAACCTGGAATCAAATCAATACGAATTTGCCCTATAAAGAGATTAATACCATTTCGACTTACGGGGCACGTGTTTATATCGGTACCAAAGGTGGAAAGGTATATCGTTCTGATAATAATGGAGATACCTGGATACCAGCAAATACAGGCATTTCTGAGACTGATGTCTATTCTATATTACATGTTTCTAGTGGAGTACTGTTAGCAGGTACTTTTAGTAAAATTTATCGTTCTGATGATAATGGTTCTATCTGGACTCAGGTAATATCAGGCCTATCTTGGGTGAAAAATATAATTAAAACTGCAGGAAATATACTCTACGCGTCTACCTGTAATGGTATCTATCGATCCGATGATAACGGTCTGAACTGGTCTCCAATGAATAACGGTCTGGGTAATACCTATGTGCAATCTCTCGCTGTAAGTTCAGCCGATGTGCTGCTGGCCGGAACATACTATGGTTTTGATAATGGTATTTATCGTTCAATTGATTACGGTGTTAACTGGACTCCTGTCAATTATAGGTTGCGCGGTGTAAGGATCTGGAAAATGGCTGCTGCACCCAATGGCATAATTTATGCGGGCACGTATGATTCTGGTATGTTCCGCTCTATCGATGAGGGTTATACCTGGGAATCTATTAATAATGGATTAAGGGAACATGCAGACAGCCAGAGTCAAAATCTGCGTGCCTTAACTGTAAGTCCGCAGGGTATCGTTTATATCGGTACCTATGGTGCAGGTGTCTTTCGGTCTGAAGATAATGGACTGAGTTGGGCCCGGGTGATTACTGGCTTGACATCGAACTGGATTGCGGGACTGAGCTGCGGTCAAACTCCCGGATTAATTTATGCAGGGACTTTTTCAGAGGGTATTTATAAATCGACTAATTTTGGTGATTCCTGGACTATCACAGGAACAGAGATAGAAGGTTTATCAGTATATGACCTGATGGTAGGGATGAATGAGAATACTGTTTTCGCAGGCACAGACACTGGTCTGTGGAGATCTACCAATGCGGGTGGAAGCTGGCAGAAAGTTGGCAGCGGTAATATAACTTCAGCTTACATTTATGATGTAGCATCGAACTCCAAGGGGGATATATTCATCGGGTCATCTAATTTCGGCCTATTACGTTCAAGGGATGGTGGTACAAGCTGGGATAATCCCAAAAGCAATACCATAGCTCTGGCAGTTAATAAACTGGACCATGTTTTTGCCGGCGGGAGCGGTGTCTATGTATCAAAAAATGACGGTGATAGTTGGAGTAATCTCCCAGCTGGTATGCCGTCCGATGTTTATACAAATACTCTGACCATAAGTCCGAATGGATATATTTTTAGCGGAACACAAAATGGTATTTATAGAAGTATCTGGTCTACAACGCAAGTTTCACTCCACTTTTCAGTTAAAATGCTTTATGCTTCAAGTTTTAATCCATCAACGGATGATGTCTTAGTTCGCGGCAATTTCAATAACTGGGGATCGACGGGTGATAATGTCTACTTGGATCCTGTTATTAGTGATCCGGATATTACTTTTACTGGTTCCTTTACCACCAATCGACCGGACACCCTTGCCGGAATGATTGCGGGTGATACTTTAAGATATAAATTTGTGTTCAAGAATACTGGCGGTGATAACTGGGAAGATGATATTGCTGATCACATCGCCTATTGGGATCATTTATCCGACATGGAATTGCCGGCAGTCTGGTTTAATGAACCGGCCAATGATCAGCAGGATTACACTGGTCTGACTGCTTTATATAATAGTACCGGGGGTAGCAATTGGACCAATAAAGCAAACTGGTTATCAGACCGGCCTTTTGCAAAGTGGTATGGGGTTGCCGTCAATCCGACAGGTAAGGTGAGAACCCTGTGGTTGTTCAACAATAATCTATCCGGTTCAATCCCGGCGCAAATTAGTTTACTGCAGGATTTGCAGGAATTACTTCTTTATAGAAATCAGTTGACCGGTACTATCCCGGTTCAAATCGGACAATTAAAAAATTTAACTACTTTATCATTATCCGATAACGATCTTACAGGCAATATTCCAACGGAAATTGGCAGTCTGGCAAAACTAGACTATCTCGCCCTTGGTCAGAATAACTTAAGTGGTTCTATTCCCGATGCGCTGGGTAATCTCCCTGCTCTTGAGACTTTATCACTTAACTCCAACCAGCTGAGCGGATCAATCCCGACTGGTATCTGGAACCTGAGCAATCTGCAAGCATTAATTCTGTCATCTAATCAATTAATTGGAACAATACCGTCGAATCTCGGAAATTTAACTGCATTAAACATGCTCGCGCTGGCGGAAAACCAATTCTCGGGCTCAATTCCCAGTGAAATCGGCAACCTGACAAACCTTTCTTACCTGGATTTATACAATAATCATTTTAGTGGATCAATACCTATCACAATAGGAAATCTTACCCTGTTAGAATATTTTCGCCTGCACCTGAATCAGTTTAGCGGTCAAATTCCAGTGGAAATAGGCAATTTGAAGAAATTACGGGAAATGTATTTTAGCTTCAATCAACTATCAGGAGCAGTGCCTGCAACTATCGGTGGAATCGACTCACTGCGTGTATTATTTCTTAATGCCAATCAATTTATCGATCTTCCTAAATTGACTACTCTGACACGCTTAGTGCAGTTTGACGTGCAAAATAACCGGTTAACATTCGAAGATCTTGAACAGAATATTTCTATTCCCAATTTTGTTTATTCCCCCCAGGATAGTGTGGGTACCGCTTATGATACCACTGTCGCCCAATATTCAGGTTTATCACTCTCTGTATCAGTTGGCGGTAATAATAACCGGTATCAATGGTATCTGAATGGGGCAGTAGTTAGCGGGGCAACGACCAATACGTATAATATATATTCGGCCGGCGTAACCGATCAGGGCACTTATATCTGTGCAATTACCAACACTGTGGCTACTGCGCTGACCCTTTACAGTAGGCCTATTACAGTAACCGTACCGGGAGTGGTTCCAGCTGCGCCAATTTTGAGTGCCCCCATCGATGGTGCCACCGATTTACCGGTAAATCCAACCCTGATTTGGAATGTCACTG
>CAYSHN010000009.1:0-21033 GCA_964430815.1 uncultured Calditrichota bacterium
GGATGGCGTAAACACCATCGGCAGCGGGAACGAATTAATCGACAGTGATCACAAACAGGAAGTTAGATTTCAGATGAACTGGGAATACTAGAATTATAAATCCCGGCGGTTGAACTGCAGGATACTCAGGATCAGCAATATGGCAGTTAAAATTACACAGATCAGCATATCCTGGGAAAGAGATGTCTTATGCATTATGACTTCGCTGGGTTGATATAATTTGAAATAACTGAAGGCCTGGAAACTTTTTAACGAATCGTTTACACGGGTAATGGTATCATAAAAATATAAAAATACGACCAGGCCGATGATCCGGCTCAGCGCTTTACCCCGTTCATTCTGGAATGAAGCAACGGCCAGGGCCAGGGCGGCCATGCTCAGGTAGAAGAAAAAAGCCAGGACGGCTACGCGGGTATAATCGGAAACATGCAGTCCCAGTGAAAATTGCGTATTGGCCGCCAGGGTACCCAGGACGATCCCCACAATTTGTAAAGCGGTTGCGGCAAAAATAAATATAAACAAATGGGTGGGCACTACCGAGCGGTGGACCGGTTTGGATAAAAAAATATCAAAATTCCTCGATTCAATTTCACCGCTGATATAACGCGCCGGCATACTTATGGCTAAAAATGACAGACTGATCAGGATCAAAGGATGGGCATAGCCAAATGCGATCATCTGTGTATAATAAAAATCAGTTCCCGCCTGTACGCCCAGGAATGAGGTGATTTCGGCCGGTAAAAATTTAAAGTACGATTCAATAAAACTACTGATTGGCGATCTGAAAAAAACCCAGGCATACAGATATTCAAATAAGGCGCAAAACACAACCAGGACGAGCAGAACATAACGCTGATCATGCCAGATTTTTTTAAGATAGTGAAACTGCACAAAATGCATCTGGACCTGTTCACCCTGCTTAATTGTAGTAGGTTAGAAAAGTCTCTTCCAGGGATGGTTCCGGAAAGACTAGGTTATTCAGCGGGTATTGCGTTATTTTTTTCAACAACAGATTTATATCTCCGCTGACCAGGAACACAAAATGGTTAAGGTGATGTTCACTCAATTTAACACCGGCCATCTCAAACTGCCGCGGATCGATATTTTCGGCAAAGGTTATCTCCATTTTACGGACCATTTTTTTCTTCAGGTCACTGATCTTTTCTTCGGCTATCAAATTTCCCTCCCGCACCAGCCCGACCCGGTCACAGATCTTTTCCACTTCGGCCAGGTTATGCGAAGAAAAAAATACCGTTTTCCCGGAGGTTTTTAATTTCTGGATATATTGATATAATATATTTTTATTGATTGGATCAAGACCTTCGGTGGGTTCATCCATGATCAATAATTGCGGATCGCATTGCATCGCCTGAATAATCGCTAACTTCTGCTTCATGCCGTGTGAATAGTACTTGATCTTCTTCGTTAAATCAGCTGGAGTCAGTTTAAAGGCTTGCACTAAATCAGATTGGAGTATCGCCGCTTTGGCATTCGCGGCAGCCATATAATCCAGAAAGTACTTACCGGTCAGATCTTCATATAGTTTAAATTCACCCGGTACATTACCGATCTCTTTAAATATACGGTGATAATTCGATCGTACTTCCTGGCCAAAAATTTTTACCTGCCCGGCGGTAGCCTGGATCAGGTTCAAGATCAGACGAATGGTGGTGGATTTCCCGGCACCATTAGGCCCTAAAAATCCAAAGACCTCTCCTGAAAAAATTTTTAAATCTATATTTTCGATCCCCTTATGCTTTTTATAGTACTTGGTAAGGGCCCTGGTTTCGATAATTAAGTGCTCCATGGTACTGAATATAAATATATTTACAATATTTTGGATAGATAAATTTCGTTATGATAATAAAGTAATTGTTTGCAGGCGTGGTCTGCTTTGGCTAAATTTTTGCTAAAACCACTAGCGCATCCATTCAAATGAATTTAGCAATTGAAGAACAATTAAAACTGTTGTTGGAGAAACAGTGCCGGCAAAAGTTGCTCAGGCTTGAACCATTACCGGCTCATGGTTCAGCAAGAAAATATTTTCGCCTCTATACTTCGCGGCAAACATATATCGGTACTCATAATAGTGATAAAGCAGAAAATGCCGCCTTTTTATCCTTCTCCAGGCATTTCCAGAAATTCAACCTGCCTGTTCCGGAAATTTATGCCGAAGACCTTCGGCAGGATATTTATATACAAGAGGACCTGGGCGATTTGACTCTATTTGAATATCTGAGTTCGGTACGCAGCGAAGAGGGTTTTTCAAATAGAATTATTTCTGTCTACGAAAAAGTACTTAAAATTTTACCGAAATTTCAAATCACGGCTGCTAAGGAACTTGACTACAGTTACTGCTATCCCAGACAGAGTTTTGATAAACAATCCATGATGTGGGATTTGAATTATTTTAAATATTATTTTTTAAAACTTGCCCAGATACCATTCAATGAACAGAAATTAGAAGATGATTTTCAACATTTCAGCGATTTTTTACTATCCGCCGAACGCGACTACTTTTTATATCGTGATTTTCAATCACGAAATATCATGTTACTGCAGGAAATACCATATTTCATAGATTATCAGGGTGGACGCCGGGGGGCCTTACAGTATGATATTGCTTCCCTGCTATACGATGCTAAAGCCGAAATCCCTGCGGAAACCCGCAATTACCTGCTCGACCAATATATCGAAATATTAGGCGAGTATATATCGCTCAACCGTGAGACCTTCATCAGCTATTATTACGGCTACGTTTTTATCCGTATTATGCAGGCTCTGGGGGCCTATGGTTTCAGAGGATTTTACGAACGGAAAGAACAATTCCTAAAAAGTGTACCTTACGCAATTGCCAACCTGGAATATCTCCTGCATTCAGTCAACTTGCCATTACCTTTACCGGCTTTGACTGATGCCTGGACCAAATTAGTCCAATCTACTCTTCTGCGACAACTCACGGATGTTCGTTCACACTTAAAAGTACGGATTCAAAGTTTCTCATATAAACGCGGAATACCTTCGGACGAAAAAGGACATGGTGGAGGATTCGTTTTGGATTGCCGGGCCTTACCCAATCCAGGTAGATATGCCGAATATTCAGATGTGACCGGAAACGATGAAAAAGTTATTGAATATCTTAAAAATAAAAAGGTGGTCCAATTATTTTTGGAAAATACCTATCAGCTCGTCGATCAAACTGTAATTAATTATCAACAGCGCAACTTCACGGACCTGCTGGTGACCTTCGGTTGCACCGGTGGGCAGCATCGCTCGGTCTACTGTGCCAATCAGTTAGCACAACATTTGAAAACCAAATTTGACATTGAGGTGGAAATCCGCCATTTAGAACTGGATTCTAAATGAAAGCAATGATTCTGGCCGCAGGACTTGGTACCCGACTCAAACCACTGACCAATACAATTCCCAAAGCATTGATGCCGCTTAAGCAAAGCCCCATTCTGGAGCACCTGATCCTTCGCTTAAAACAGGCAGGGATTACAGATATTATAATCAATGTACATCACTTCCCGGAGCAAATAGTTGCTTTTTTAAAAAAGTCTCATTATTTCGATATACACATTGAGGTTTCATATGAAGAAGATCTGCTCGATACAGGAGGAGGATTAAAAAAAGCACAATGGTTTTTTAATGATGGGAAACCGTTTTTACTCCATAACGTGGATATTGTATCAAATCTTGATTTAAGCATGATGCTAAAGTATCATCTACAAAAAAATAGTCTGGTTACTCTCGCGGTCCGGACCAGAAGTACAGCCCGTTATCTGCTTTTTGACACAAGTGACCAACTGATAGGATGGGAAGATGTACACCTTAATCAAAAAAAGATAGCAGCACCATTCAGCGCTGATCTACGACCCTTTTCGTTCATGGGGATTCATATCATTTCACCGGATATTTTTACCCAATTACCAGAAACACAGAAATTTTCTATTATTGCTGCCTATCTCGATCTGGCCGCCCAGAAAAAACCCATCTATGCCTTTTATGCCGACATGTTTTCATGGTCGGATTTAGGCCAGATTCAAAATCTGCGGGCAGCTGAAGAAGATTCGAATTTGTAAACTTCGCTATGTTCTATATATCATATCACGTATAAATATTTTTATGGTGACCTGCTATGACACTTTCTTTTAAAATTGGTCATTATACTGACCTGCAGAATATAACCGGTTGCTCGGTAATCTTATGTCCCCCCCAGACAGTGGCTTCCTGTCATATATGTGGAGCATCTCCCGGTAGCCGTGAACTTGCCTTATTGGCACCCGATAAGAAAATCGAATCGATCCATGCTCTGTTGTTAACTGGTGGGAGTGCCTTTGGGCTGAATGCTGCCGCTGGAGTAATGCAATATCTTGAGGAAAAGGAAATCGGATATTCAACACCTTTCGGCTTGATACCAATCGTACCTGCTGCCGTGATCTATGACTTGAATATTGGCAGTAATAAAATCCGGCCGCAACCGGAAAATGCATATCAAGCCTGCCAGAATGCCACTTCCGACTTTTCAACTCAGGGTTCGATTGGTGCTGCAACCGGAGCAACTGTCGGCAAATGGGCTGGCCTTAAATCCGCTATGAAAGGGGGATTAGGTATATCAAAAATTTCTATGGACCAGGCCTGGATAATTGCCATTAGTGTTGTCAATTCAGTTGGCGATATCATTGATTATGAAGGACAAATCATCTCCGGAGCAATCGACCTTAATCAAAAGTTTCTGGGTCAGACCCGGAATTCAAAATTCAGCTTAGTACCTGATATCGGTTTTGGTGCAAACACTATTTTATGTGCCCTGCTGACAAACATCAAGTTAAGCAAAATACAATCCTATCTACTGGCCTGTCGTGGACAAAATGGCCTGGCCCGGGCTATTGTTCCCGCAACTACCAGTTATGATGGCGATGTAATTTTTTGCCTGAGCCATGGTCAGGTTGACTTTGATCTGGAAATTGCCTTTGAAATGGGCAGTGAAGCTGTCCGAATGTCTATTATTGAAAGTGCCCGCCAGGCTCAGAGTTTGGGGGGATTTTTGACTGCGACGGATTTAACCGATCAAAAACAACGTTGAGCAGGTAATTATCCGAATGATAAAACTTTACTCGGATATATTGCAGGTTTTGAATTTTCGTATTTTCTTCGTTTCCATACTGCTTTTTTTTATCGGTTATGGTCTGGCTCCGACTGCGCATTATAAGAATATCAAATGGTTAACTGCTTATCCTTTCTTCATTATGGATTTAATGGATAAGCATTTTAAATTCCACTGGCCGCCATTAAAAATATTTTCAGTCATTTTCATTTTAAATTCATGTTCATTATTTTTAAATCTTCTCTCCGCCTGGGCTATTATTGCTCCGTTCCTGTTCATAATCTATCTAGGCATCAACATTGGAGTGATTATGTATCACAGCTTTCAGGGACAATTTTACTATGCCAGCCTGTTAAATCCGGTAGCCATTTTTGAATTACCAGCAGCCTGGATCAGTATTACCATGGCCATTCAATTCAGTTTAAAAAGATTTTTCCATGCCGGCTTTTTAAGCGAAATCTCCTTCCCTCAGTATATACTATATTTTATACTTACGGCATTGCCCCTGCTATTTATTGCCGGAATTATTGAAACATACCTAATAGTCCAGGCCAGAAGAAAAAACGGGAAATAAATAACGGTAGTTTATAATTTTTTCAGCTTGGATTCTTTGGTAGCGAAGTATAATATCCTTTTAAAACTTCGATAGGCCAGATAGAGCATTACCATTGTTATTAGAGTATAATATCCAGCTAAAATATATATTTCGGTTAAGTTTTTTAAACCCATTTTAAGCAGGTTTATGATTATCAGGAAAGGGGTGAAAAACGGGAAATAAAGAACTACTCTAAATGAAACCGCTTTGAATTCATCAGGAATCAGGAATAATAACAGGACAAAAATAAAAATCAGTATGGGGCCCAGCGTGTTTATTCGCTGAATATCATTCTCTTCTGCAATATGCGTACCCAAAATAATTAACAGGGCCGCATAAAAAAGATAGCCCATAAGGTAGATCAGCAGAAAGTAAAGGAAATAATTGTAGTGAATATACATCAGACTGATCTGAGGGAAAAAATTAAGGTATATTAATAAACTGGTGAGTCCACTCCAGATTACGATTTGAATCATACCGACAACGCCAAATCCCAGAATTTTACCTGTCATTATCTGTCTACTGGTTGTTTTACTCATTAGCAATTCAATCGTTTCATCATTTTTTTCCTTATACACACTGCTGAGCAGAAACCCCCCTGAAGTAAAAATCGATAGAAATAAAAATACTACCGCAGTGATAGTGACATAAAATTGTACAAAAGTATCTTTTTTTAGTAATTCTTTTTTAAGCGAAATTTTTTCCAGCCGGACCGGTTTCAACCATTGTTCAACAAGATTCAATTCTAGCCCAGCTTCGACCATTTTTATTTTAATAACTACTTCTGTTATAATTTTTTGTATTCGTTGTGCTTCCGCTATATCATCTGTATACAATGAATAATACTGCAGTTTCATGTTGTGTTCAAAATCTTCGGGAATCATGATGTAGGCATTGATAATATCTTCCAATAATAATGAATCTGCAATTCTTTCCGATTCTTTGAGCTGAACCCAGTTAATTCTGGCTTCCCAGGTAGCGTATTCTTTTTCTATAAGATCTTTCAAATTACGAATTTTAATTAACTCCTGATATGATTTCTCCAGCAAATATTCTTTGTCTCTGATCAGGGGATTAGTGTAATAATCAGTTCTGGTAGCCACGATCTGATCATATATCTGGGTAATTGAGTCTTTACGGGTACATACGGATTGATATTCCTTGTTCATTTGTAAAAATAAGTGTGATTCATTCAGTGAAACAGGCATAAAAATATAAGCGGGAGATCCACTTTCTAAAATATAATTCTGGTTAACATAATTTTGGATCTGTCCAATTATTTGGGCTTCGTTCAAATTAACCAGTCCAATTAATTTTACGGCATCCTTTTTTGCACTATCTTTTAATTGCAGCGGAAAAGCGAATAATATAAATACCATCAGCGGTAATAACAGAGTCAAAAAAACAAACGATCTACTCTTAATTCGAGCAGTGAATTCCCACGTGGCAATATGATAAATGTTTTTTAGTATCCGTATCACTTTTTAGATCTTTGCAGATTTTTAACCAGACGGGTATAGATGTACATTAATCCCGGTTGAAATTTCCCAAATTTTATAATATTAAAATTTTTATTTAGAATGGCTATCAGTTGACGCGCGTCGAACGACTTGTCTTTTATAGAAATTTTATATTGGTTCGTATCTTCTGCCTTTATCTGAACTTCCTTCATCGGTTTTAGAAAGGAGAGATCATCGCTAGTTTCCAGATAATAAATATTATCTTTGACCTTTGACCTGATTTCCGACAAGGTCATATTCAAAATCAATTTACCATCACTAAGCAGGCACACGCGGTCACAAATACTTTCAGCTTTATCCAGATAACGGGTGGCTAGTAGTATCAATTTGTTCTTTTGTTTGAATTCAAGAAGCAAGGATTTGATCAAACTTTCATTCATTGGAGAAAAACCAGCGAAGGGTTCATCAACAACTAAAATATCCGGTTCATGTAGAATTGATCCGATGATCAAAATTCTTTCCTGCTGATCTGAACTTAATTCTCCCATACGTCTGTCCGCCTGATCGATTAGATCATATTTGTTCAGATAACGGAAAGCTGCTTCATGGGCCTGTGATTTGCGCAGTTGATTCAAAACCCCAATGTATATCAGATATTTGATTACTTTGGCGCGTTGATAGACACCTCGTATTTGAGGAAGGTACCCAAAATTTTTGGCCGTCAGTTTTTTTACAGTTTTATTGTCATAAATTATTTCCCCTTGATCAGCACGGACAATAGTAAGGGCCAGTCGTATAATCGTCGTTTTGCCCGCGGTCGATGGTGCTAATAAACCCAGTATCTCACCTGGAGTTACAAAAAAGGAGATGTTTTCTACTACCGAACGATGATCAAAAATTTTGGTTACATTTCTTAATTCAAGCATGGTACGCTTATGACTAGATTTCTATTAACTCATAAATTAATTGTTCCTTTTTTGCGAGCATATTTAATTCATCAATAAAATCTGAATATTTTTCCTCTGGTATTTTGGCCTGTATTATAACCTGGTCCAGATAATCCGTGTGGCTTATTATGCCGTCGTACTTTTTTATCAGATAGATGATGTTCTGAACTGACACATAAGGCAACTTTAACTGAAAAGTCTTATAGACTACCTTTGGAACAATCGCGGCTTTTTGTAAGGTTTCCTGTGCCGACTGTGAATAGGCTCTGACTAATCCATTCCGGCCCAGTTTTGTCCCCCCAAAATATCTGACCACTATCAGCAGCACCTGATAAAGTTTTTGTTCATCTAGTACATGATAAATCGGTTTACCGGCAGTACCACTGGGTTCACCATCATCATAATAATGATAAAGGTTGGATGATAACCGGTAGGCATAACAATAATGGGTAGCTTTGGCATACTCTTTCTGAAATTGCCGGTAGACTGATTCGAATTCTTGCTTTGATTCAATATGAAAAACCTGACCGATAAATCGCGATCCTTTTATCTTGAGCTCAATTGGCGACGATGCAGAGTTAACCGTCATAAAACTGGTGGTATGAATCTGGACCATGAATTATTTATCTAAAACTGATGTATTTGTTTATGAGGACTAACTCCTCATTTAAGTCAATATGAAAAGATAAAAGTAATAAAATAATCTATGCAATTTGGGAGTTCTATTTATTCGAGTTTATTTATCCTGTTGACTATAATATTTTAGTAGCAGTTCTGTACCATTAAAACAAGCATAACTGTAATGAATCAGCCAGTCTCCTAAATTAATATATTTTTTATAACCTGTTTCATAGATTTTAGGTCGATGCTGATGACCCATGATTACATAATCATAACCCTGCTGAAATTTGACCGTTGCATAATCGATATAATCCTGTTCACTATTCAATTTGATCTGATCAGTATAATACCGGCTAGAACCTGAAACAAACCGGGCCAGTGGAATACCCAGATCGGGATGGATTAGGTGAAACAGTTTTAAATTGATATTTTTATGTAAAATTTTTTTCAAAAATCTGTAGCCCACATCCTTTTTTGCGATTCCATCGCCATGATAAAGATAAAATTTTTTACCGGTAATTTCTCCGCTCCAATCATTGGTATAGCAGAATATACCTAATTCCTTAGTAAAAAAATCACCTAACCAAAAATCATGATTACCCGGTAAATAATGCAGTTCAATATTTCTTTCCCTTAAACGGGCCAATTGATATAAAATTGCAAAATATTTTTTAGGAATTACATATTTATATTCAAACCAAAAATCAAACAGATCTCCAATAAAAAAGATACGTTCTGCGCTTGATTCCAAACTGCGCAAAAATGATAGAAAACTGTCCACCTGTTTTCTCTCCTTTTCAGCAGAAAGAGTTCCCAGATGAACATCTGATATAAAATAAGTCAGACCCATATATAATTCAAAACTGATAATGCTTTAAATTTAAGATAAAATTAACCAGATTGAGATGCAACAGTAATGATGGAAAAACAACTTTTTAATGTATAAATCTTATAAAAGGTATTCCCGGAATGCTCCGTCTGGTTTATTCGTTCTTATAAATAACCTGGAAAATCCATTATGTTAAGATATAGTTATTATACGCAGTGGTTCAAACAGAAAGAAATTCAGGTCCATTCCATGGAACAATTGCAGACTTTGTTCCGTACGGTCTTGCTACAAACAAACGGCGACGTGAACGAAGCTTTAAACTGGATGACCCTATTGAACAATCGCTACCAGTTTACTCAGAACATTGATACCTTCATCAACCAACTTAAAGAGCAGGGCTTGATTGAAGAGAGGAATCATAACTATGTTCTGAGTAATAAAGGTAATCAATATATCCGTAAATCGGCCTTCAATGATATCTTCACAAATCTGAAGAAAAAAGGCTTTGGTCAACACACTACCCCATATGCCGGGACTGGACAAGAGCCTCTACCCGAAACCAGAAATTATAACTTCGGTGATTCCATCGATAAGATAGAACCTATTCGTAGTGTCAATAATGCTATCAAGCGTAGCGGTCTTGACCGTTTTCAGTTAACTGAAGGAGATCTGGAGGTCTTCGAATCCGAACATCTGGCCAATTGTGCCACCGTTCTCCTGATCGATATCAGTCATAGTATGATTCTCTATGGTGAAGATCGTATCACTCCTGCTAAAAACGCAGCTCTGGCTTTATCTGAATTTATTATGAAGCAATATCACAAAGACAGTTTGCATATCGTGGCCTTCGGTGATGATGCTTTTGAGATAAAGGTATCCGAATTGCTGAATTTGGCCGTTGGTCCTTATCATACCAATACTAAAGCCGCTTTACACTTGGCTCGGAAAATTCTGGGTAAGAAAAAACATGACAATAAGCAAATTTTTATGATAACCGATGGCAAACCTTCCTGTATTTGGGAAGGTCCAAGATTATATAAGAATCCTTATGGTCTGGATTTAAAAATAATCAACCAAACCATGCGTGAAGCTGTTCAATGTCGGAAAGAGAAAATAGAAATAACCACCTTTATGGTTTCGCGCGATCCTTATTTACAGAATTTTATAAAAGATTTATCCATCGCCTGTAAGGGTCGGGCTTATTTTGCCAGTTTAAGTAAGCTCAGTGAATACATTTTCATCGATTTTATAAAAAATAGAAAAAAAATAGTACGTTCATGAATGAGGCCACATTTGGAAATCAAAAGCATAAAAAATCTGGGTGAACTCCGCCGCAGCGGGTATCAAATACGTCCCGTCAAAGAAGAGTTAAGGCAGAATTTGTTGATTAAAATCAAACAGCGGGAAGAGGTTTTTACCGGTATTGTCGGCTACGATAGTACCGTCATCCCGGAATTATACAATGCTATCCTGTCCCGGCATGATTTTATTCTTTTGGGATTGCGTGGACAGGCGAAAACCAAAATACTTAGAAACCTGATCCGGCTTCTGGATCCATTTATACCCATCCTGGCTGGCAGTGAATTAAATGATAATCCTTACCAGCCAATTACACGTTATGGCAAAGACCTGATTAAGCAATATGGTGATGAAACACCTATTGAATGGGTACCCAGTGAACGAAGATATAATGAAAAATTAGCTACACCGGACGTATCTATTGCCGATCTGATCGGCGACATTGATCCAATTAAAGCTGCTACCCAGCGTCTGGAATATGCCCATGAAGGTGTTATCCATTACGGGATAATCCCTCGTACCAATCGCGGTATCTTTGTTATCAATGAATTACCTGATTTACAACCACGGATACAAGTTGGACTATTAAACATTCTGGAAGAGCGCGATTTGCAAATTCGTGGTTACCCAATCAGAATCCCATTGGATATACTCATTGCCTTTTCAGCGAATCCGGAAGATTACACTAATCGCGGCAATATTATTACACCCTTAAAAGACAGGATCGATTCTCAGATTATAACACATTACCCCCTAACATTGGAAGATGGTTTACATATAACACAACAGGAAGCCTGGCAAGACCGGCCAGATATAAAACAAATCAATATTCCTTATTTTTTCCGTGAAATAGTTGAATCTATTGCCGTGGAGGCTCGCAGCAACGAACTTATTGATCAAAAGTCGGGTGTAAGTGCCCGCTTGCCAATTTCATGTCTGGAACTCCTGATCGGTAATGCGGAACGACGATCCAATCTTGATCAAATTCCTACCCGAAGTCTTCGTATATCCGATTTTCAGGCCTTGCCTGCTGGAATAACCGGTAAAATCGAATTAGTCTATGAAGGAGAACAGGAAGGAATAACCAATGTTGCTAAAATCCTCATCGGCAAAGCTATTAAAAGTGTGTTTGAAAATTATTTTCCGGTACTCAGAGAAACAGCTAAAAATAAAAAGAGCAAAACCAATCCCGAACTGGATGAAATTATCTCCTGGTTTAATAAAGGCCAGATGATTTGTGTCGATGGCAGTGGCACGGACGACGAATATATAGCCTGCCTGCAACCTTTAAACCAACTGGAAAAACTAATCAGAAAATATTATCCAAAAGATAAAATCAAAAACGAACTGGATCTTGCTGTACTTAAGGAATTTGTCCTGGAAGGGCTTTACCAAAGTTCTTATTTAAGTAAATTTAATGCAGAGGGAAAAGTAACATATAAAGATTTAATGGAGAGCATTTTGAACTCCTGGCCCGATGAAGAAGAAGACAGGAATCTTGACAATATTACCTGAGGCGTTAATTCAAAGTCGCCGGGTGAAAAGTGTTTTAAAAAGGAGTACCTAATGAGTAAAGTATTGGTGTTACTAGCTACCGGTTTTGAAGAAATTGAGGCAATCACGGTGATTGATATTCTGCGTCGTGCCAGTATTGAAACGACCGTAGCCGGTCTGGACGGAGAACTCATAACCGGATCTCATCACCTTCAAATAAAATGTGATACTATCCTGGCGAAAATTGATCAGCAAGAATATAGTCACTTGGTTTTACCCGGCGGTCAACCTGGTACTAAAAATCTCAGAAACGATCCCCGTGTGCTGGAACTTGTAACCAATTTTTATAAACAGAAAAAAATCGTTGCAGCAATTTGTGCGGCGCCGACTGTTTTACAGGCTGCGGGGATTTTAGCGGGGAAAAGCATCACTAGTTATCCTGCTGAACGTCAGAATTTGACTTTCAGTAATTACTCTGAGGATAAAGTGGTACATGACAACAATATTATTACCAGTCGCGGGGTCGGCACATCTATCGACTTTGCTTTGGCTCTGGTTGAAAATATTACAAGCAGAGAAACCCGCAGGACTATTGCTGAAAAAATCTTGTGGCCAGAATGAATCTCTTCGATCCGTTTACGAACATCCCATAGAATTACCACAATTCAAACATCGATAACAAGCGCCGTTACGAACCGTTATATGCCCACATATATCACAGGGTGGAGCATCGCTGTCTAAATTAGCCAGGAAATTATCCACCTCCGGTTGTCCCTTGATATGAATCTTAGTTATTTCGGCTCGTTCTTCAATGTCCTTAGCGACATCATAAGCGGTATCATCGGCAGCAGTAGGGGGCATTTGTGCCAAATCAGTGCGTCCCAGATAATCAATTGCCAGAATACGGAATATAAAATCTAGAACTGATGTCGCATTGCGCACACTGGGATGATCGGTAAAACCCGAAGGATCAAACCTGGTATAAATAAATTTTTCTACAAATTTTTCTAAGGGTACACCATACTGCAAGCCCAGGCTAACGGCAACAGCAAAGCAGTTTAACAGGCTTTTGTATGAAGCACCTGCTTTAAACATGTCAATAAAAATTTCACCGAGTTCTTTATTTTCGTATTCACCGGTTCTAAAAAATATTTTTTGCCCGCCAATATTGGCCGCATAATTAAAACCTTTTCTTTTACTGGGCAGGCTGATTTTATCACCACGGGGAACAACATTTTTTAAAGCTTCCCTGATCAACGCTTCGGTTTTCGCAGCCATTTCTTCTTCTTTTTCACTGTTATCCAGAGAACCGCTACTAAGCGGTTGTGATCCTTTGGAACCATCGCGGTAAAGGGCGATTGCTTTTAAGCCTAATTTCCACGATTCCATATAAATTCTGCGGATATCGTCGACGGAACTATCTTTGGGCATATTTACGGTTTTAGAAATAGCACCCGACAGGAAAGGTTGAACCGCAGCCATCATCCGCACATGCCCCATGGCTTCAATATAACGATGGCCATTACCACATTTGTTGGCCGTATCAAATATAGCATAATGAACCGGATCTAAATGAGGAGCACCTTCAATGGTTTCTGTTCCATTAATATAAATCAGGCTTTGTTTGATTTGTTCTTCCAATAAACCTTTCTTCTTTAATTCAGCTGGATTAATGTGCCGGGTAAAGTCATTCAGGGATCTGGTTCGTTCAATATCGGATTGTGCTTCTGTGATTTGCTTTTCTGTATACCCAAGTTTTTTAAGTCCCTCCGGATTCAGATAAGGCGCCTGGTCCAGAGAATCATGACCCAGTACATAAGATATTATATCCAGGATCTCATCATTGCTATAACCTAGATTCTTTAAGGCTCGGGGTAACGATTGATTAATGATTTTAAAGGACCCTCCCCCGGCCAGTTTTTTCCATTTTACCAAGGCAAAATCCGGTTCAACTCCGGTTGTATCACAATCCATCAATAAACCAATGGTACCGGTGGGAGCCAGCACAGTTGCCTGTGCATTTCGGTAGCCGAATGATTTACCGGATTCAATCGCTTTACTCCAATCCTCCACGGCTGCATTGAGTAAATATTCAGGACAGGTTTTACGATCAATGGTTTCAATCGACTGGCGATGTGTTTGCATGACTTGCAGCATCGGTTCTCGATTCAGAGAAAATCCGTTGAAAGCCCCTTTTACTTTTGCTATTTCAGAGGAAACATGATAGGCCTGGCCGGTCATAATGGCTGTAATAGCAGCTGCCTGAGCACGACCTTGAGCGCTATCATACGGAATACCCTGCACCATTAATAAGGTACCCAGATTAGCATACCCCAAACCAACTGGTCTGTAATCATGACTATTCTGAGCAATACGCTCGGTTGGATAGGAAGAAAGATCAACCAGGATTTCCTGGGCAATAAACAACATCCGGCAAGTATGTCTGAATCTTTCTACATCAAAACTGCCATCCTCATCCAGATATTTTAATAAATTAACGGAAGCTAAATTGCAGGAGGTATTATCCAGGAACATGAACTCGGAACATGGATTTGAAGCATTGATCGGAGCGGTATTAGGACAGGTATGCCAGCGATTAATGGTATCATGAAATTGTAAACCGGGATCTGCTGAAGCCCAGGCAGCTTTGCATATTTCGTCCATCAACTCAGAAGCTTTATAGGTATTAGCCACCTGGCCATTCATACGATACCGCGTTTCCCAGGTATTATTATTTTCTACTGCCCGCAAGAATTGATCAAATACTCGCACGGAGTTATTTGAATTTTGGCCCGAAACTGTGCGGTATGCTTCACCATTGAAGTCCGCCGGAAAACCGGATTTGATCAGTATCTTAGCTTTATCTTCTTCCCGTACCTTCCAGCGAATAAAATCTATTATTTCCGGATGATCAATATTCAAAATAACCATCTTAGCAGCACGGCGTGTTGTACCCCCCGACTTGGTGGCCGCAGCACCTTTATCCAAAACTTCTAAAAAGGATATCAAACCGGAGGAGGTTCCACCACCGCTCAGTTTTTCATCCTTGCTGCGCAAAACAGAAAAATTTGTGCCTGTACCGGAACCAAACTTAAATAACTTAGCTTCGGTTTTTACCAGATCAAAAATGGAAATCAAATCATCTTCTACCGAATTAATAAAACACGCGGATCCCTGAGGATGCGAAAATGAATCCTTGGCTTCCTGAATAGTATTGGTATCCGGATCCCAGAAATAATTTCCTCCATTACCCTTAATACCATATTGATGATATAAACCCACATTGAACCATACCGGTGAATTAAAGGCGCCATGTTGATTAATCAGAATAAACGAGAGTTCCGCTTCAAAAATATCAGCATCATCTGTTGAGGTAAAATAATTTTGTTCTTCACCATACTCCCGGATGGTATGTACTATTCTGTGGACAACCTGTTTGGCAGATACCTCATAACCGGTTTCTGGAACACCGGCACGTCGACAGTATTTTGAAGCTAAAATGTCTGTTGCTAATTGCGACCAGGTTTTGGGGACTTCGATGTTTTTCAATTCGAATACCACTTCACCGTTCGGTTCCGTGATCCGCGAAGTCCTCCGCTCATACTCAATTGTATCAAGGGGATTCACACTTTTCTGGGTGTATAATCGCCGCAAGATTAATCCTTTTTCAAGATATTTATTTACCGCTGAATTAGTCTTCTGAGTTGCCGCTTTCCCCCGGGCGTTCACCTTATCCTTGCTATCTGCAGCAAATAAATCTATGATCGTAGACTTGGTAGCCATAAGAAAAATTACCCTCTTTAATATTTATAGAATATTTACAAGAAATATGTAAATAATTGTTTAGTTTTAGGATAAATTATGTAACAAATTACAAAATTATTATATTCCCCCGCTTAAAAAAATCAATTAAATATACTAAATTTTTTAAATGTCTCCAGAATATTTTTTAATTATTTTGTAGTAATATAACTCATTAAATATCAATATATTATAAAAGTATTCAGAAACCAGAATCGTTAATTCCCGCATCAGCAGCAGATATGCAGACCTGCGGACAACGAAAGCCTCTTTCCGTGCGGTTTGACAGCTTTCAACTCTTTCAAATCCTATTTTAAAATATGAAAAACCCAAGTAAAAAAAAGAATTAAATACCAACTACGATAGGGAAAATAGAAAATCAGGAGGGATTTTTTCTATTGTGAACTGTACTTAGTCTGAATTTCTCTTAAACGCTCCAAACTACGGATGGAATTATAATTTCTTCCTTTTCCAAATGCACTAAACTGAGCACCGATCATACACTCGCGGGTGGGTGATTTATCATCTGTCCACTTCACACTGCCTAACAAACGTATTATTTTTTCACCAGGGATGATAATATCAACACAAAGCGGTTCGCCACGGTTTAATTTTCTATCCGACCTGAAACAAATACCACTCTTAGTAATGTTATATAACTCCATAGGTTTAGAAAATCGCTCAAAAATCCCGAGCTTATTTCTTTTTCTGAATATGACTAAAGCTCCCGGAATGTGAATACGATCGAATGACCTTTGATCTCCCATAACCCTGCTGAGTTACATCAATAGCTTATTGAATTCAAATCAATCAAAATTAAAATCTAATATTAAAGGTGCAAAAATAGCCTGATAAATGATGTGATCATTATCACGATTATATAATGTTCATTTAACGTCCATTTACCATATTTGATTATAATAAAATCTAAGACATATTTTACTATTTCACAATTAAAATATTATTTCGTAAGCTTAAATCATATATTGAATTGCTGAATATAACGATTCGGCATAGTATTTAATTCCTGTTATCAGCTATCAGTATAAGAAAGGTTTCGACATGAACAATCAACCCAGAGAATTACCGACCCTGTACCGATGGATAATTTTGTTTTTTGTCAGTTTAGCCATGTTTGGCAATTATTATGTCTATGACAGTATCAGCCCGCTGGCGGATTTACTGGTCAAGCAGTTAAAGTTCTCTGATGCCAATATAGGTACACTGAATGCGATTTACAGTGTGCCAAATATTTTTATGGTCCTGATCGGCGGTCTGATTATTGATCGACTCGGTACCAGAAAATCCACTTTGCTTTTTTCTACTTTATGTATGATCGGCGCTGTGGTTACCTCTATCTCTTCACAGTTATCTGTAATGATTACCGGCAGACTAATATTTGGTTTAGGAGCTGAATCTTTAATCGTCGCAATTACCACAGTAATCGCCAACTGGTTCAAGGGCAAGGAACTATCGTTTGCCTTCGGATTAAACTTAACGGTCGCCCGTTTAGGATCATTTGCCGCTCTCAATTCCCCTACCTGGGCCCGGGCTTATTATGAGACCTGGCAAGGACCTTTATTTATCAGTGTAATTACCGCTTTCATCTCTGTTATCGCGGTTATCATATATGTCCTGCTTGATTATCAAAGTTCCAGGAAATTTCTGCAGAGAATAAAAAAGCCACAGGAAAAAATCGACCTGCTTTCAGCCTTAAAATTTAATCTTTCTTTTTGGTTGATTACTTTGTTATGCGTGACATTTTACTCCGGCATTTTTCCATTTCAGACTTTTGCAGTCAAATTTTTTATCGAGAAACATTTCACAGCCATACCCGAAAATTTCGCTCGATCTATGGGTGGATTTTTATCCAGCCTGTTAACCTTGTCAGCTATGATTCTAACCCCGCTCTTCGGATTATTGACCGATAAAATTGGTAAACGAGCCACCCTGATGATGATTGGATCAATACTGCTGATGCCTGTATATTTAATCTTAAATTATGTCACGGTAAATCCCAGTATCCCTGCAGAATTATTCGTAACTGCCTCAAGCAGCAGTGAACCACTTTCCTTCTGGAGTGCCGCATATGCGAACCTGATTTATTTTGTAAACATGATTAAGATCTTATTCACCTACTTCCCCAATCTGGTAATACCGATGATGATAATGGGGATTTCCTTCTCATTAATTCCCGCCGTGATGTGGCCATCAGTAGCCTATATTGTCGAAGAATCAAGACTCGGTACCGCCTATGGATTAATGACTATGATTCAGAATATCGGACTGGCTGGATTTAATTTTGTCATCGGTTGGGCTAATGACCTGAGCGGTGACTATACCGTGGGAATGATAATTTTTTCTACGCTTGGTTTCATTGGCCTGACCTTCGCCTTGTTATTGCGACAGCGGGAAATCGGGATTCATGGTCATGGTCTGGAAAAACGCATATAACAGACTCTCACATGGCTGGACCACCGGGACAAAAAAATGCAGTTTTCAGATTCTATGAAGAATTAAACGATTTCCTGCCAAAAGCTAAAAGGAAAAAAACTTTTACCTACCAATTCTGGGGGAATCCTGCTATTAAAGACGTGATTGAAGCGATCGGTGTTCCCCATACTGAAGTCGACCTGGTTCTGGTCAATGGTAAATCCGTTGGTTTTAATTATCATTTACAGACGGATGATCATGTTTCAGTCTATCCGGTTTTTGAGAGTCTTGATATCACCCCGTTAATAAAACTCCGCCCTGTACCCCTGCGGCAGCAGCGGTTGAAATTTGTATTGGATGTTCACCTGGGAAAATTGGCACATTTGCTACGCATGTTAGGTTTTGATTCTATTTATCATAACGATTATAATGATGACGAGATACGTGCCATTTCCTCAAAAGAAAAAAGGATTATACTTACCCGCGACCAAAATTTGTTAAAAGCAAAAATAGTTACTCACGGATATTGGCTCCGTTCGACAAAACCTCTGGAGCAGGTGATTGAAATCGTCAGGCGTTTCGATCTGAAGTCGTCCATCAAACCATTCATCAGATGCCTAGATTGTAATGGCCTTATTAAAAAAATAAAGAAGACTAAAATAGTCCCCCCTTTACCCGATCATGTTTTAAGTTGTTATCAGGAATTCTTCCAATGTTCAATCTGTAATAAAATTTACTGGCAAGGATCTCATTTCCAGAAGATGAAAGAAAAAATATCATTAATAATCCGGGATTAATTTCTCACAGATTATTCGTTGAGTTTAGAATTCATAAAAATTTTAAATTTCCATAAATTGTATTACATTCAGCCACAAAAAAATTCCTAGATGACCAACAACTAAAAAGACGGGGTGATCAATGAAACTTTCCTGCGGAATTGCTCTAGCCAGGATTTTCCTGAGTTATTTACCACTGGCGATACTATTCCTGCCAACTGCTGGTGCTCAATCAGCGTCAGATAAAAACCGGCCCGACTGGATAGACGGGCGTCCGGATGGATGCACTTCCATAACAGTTGGCAAACAGGCTACAGTCGATGGATCGGTGATTACTTCACACACCTGTGATAGCCATCGCACCGAAGGAATTCTGAATATTGTACCAGCCCAGACATATAAAACAGGGACCTGGCAAACATTAGTCAAACGAGTTAATGACGATTCACTGGCTATGCCTGCCTATAAATATGTTCCCAGCGGTCGGATAGAACAGGCGTCTCATACCTATGGTTATATCAATACCGCCTATCCATGTATGAATGATCAACAGCTGGCTATCGGTGAATCTACCTTCGGCGGCCGTCCTTCCCTGCAATCGGATCAGGGCTTAATTGACTGTCAACAACTTGTCCGATTAATGATCGAACGCTGCAGGAACGCCAGAGAAGCCATCAAACTGGCCGGTCAATTGACCCGGCAATATGGCTGGAGTGACGAAGGAGAATGTCTAACCATAGCCGACAAAAATGAGGTATGGCATCTGGAAATCGTCGGTTGTGGTAAAGGAAAGGCAGGATCGATCTGGGTTGCTCAGCGGGTACCCGATGATCACATCGCTGTTAATGCTAACGCCAGTCGCATTCGCCAGATCAACCTGGAAAAGCCCGATTATTATATGGCTTCTGAGAATGTTTACCAAGTCGCCCAGGACAGCGGCTGGTGGAATCCTGTCAATGGTTCATTTGAATTTTGCTACGCTTATGATCCTGAAGGCAGGACTTCTTTTGCCGCCCGGCGCCGGGAATGGCGGGTTCTTTCACTGGCTGCACCCTCTTTAAAACTGGATGCCAATGCCGAGAATTTTCCTTTTTCGGTTAAACCCGATTCTTTGATTACTCTGCAGAAACTGGTTCGTATTTTTCAGGACTACTTTGAAGGAACAGATTATAATTTTATCAAGGATCTTACCTGGGTCAATGATCAAGGTCAAACTGAAATTTCACCATTAGCTAATCCTTTTATGCCTTATGATATGAATAAACTTTTCCGGATTAACGGTGGTTGGGGTTGGCTCGGTGAGCGTACTATTGCCCGGTGGTATACCATGTATGCCACCATCACCCAATCGCGGAATTGGTTACCCGATGCAATTGGTGGTGTAGTCTGGTTGGCCTGGGATAATGTAGCTACTTCGATTTATATTCCACTCTACAGTAGTATCAAAGATGTTTCCCGCTATTACAAGACACCCGCTAGAGTTAATGGTTTCACCCGTGATTCTGCCTGGTGGGCTTTTAATCATTTAGGGACACTGGCAGCTCAGCGTTGGAGTGATATGCGCCATGACGTCACTAGAGTTTGGCAACCCTGGCAACAAGAATTATTTACACAACAGCCACAAATCGAAGCGAAAGCACTGATGCTTTACAATCAAAAACCAGATAA
>CAYSHN010000010.1:0-20365 GCA_964430815.1 uncultured Calditrichota bacterium
TCAGGGTGAAAAATTTGGCGCCGATCTCATGTTGAATGATTTTAAGGAAATAGGCCGACCGGGTGGTTTAATGGCCGGACGACTCACTTATAAACTTATCGGTGAATTAACTCTGGGCGCCAACGTGGTTTATGACCGTAATCAGTACGCTTCCCTTCCCGACAAGGATAAAGATGGAGTTCCAGATGCCCTTGATAATTTTCCCAAAGATAAGAAGTATGCAGTCGATACGGATGGCGATGGAATTCCTGATTCCATTGATCCTGATCGCGATGGAGATGGTTATACAGATAATTCCCAAATTCCAGCGGTTCCAAATAATGATCCAGATTCTGTGATCTTAAAACCCAATCCATTTAATATTCGTGAGGCGTCCGATAAAGAACAATTAGGTTTTGGTGTTGATCTTGGCCTGCCAATATTTACTGCCGATTATCTCCAATTAACTTTATATGGACAGGCAGCCAAATTTGCCTATGGTAATGGTTGGGGCATAGGCGCGCCTGGATTGTTGGCTAAATTGGGATTTATTAATGTATATGCCGAATACCGGATGCTGGATAAAAAATTTATTCCAGAATACTTTAATTCAACCTATGAAATTGAAAGAGTGTTTTTTGTTCAGGGTACTGACAGCGGCGACCTGGAACTCTATACTAAAAGGAAATTGATGAGTGGGATCGACTATAAAATGCAGGGTTATGTGGCGGGAGCGGATTTTTTCATCGGCAATCTGATTACTTTTTCCGCTATGTATCAAAATATGACGAGTTCTTCAAACAACCTGAATTTAAATTCCTTAATCGCCAATCTGGATTTGAATACCAAAATGATTCCCAAGATTCAGAGAGCCGGCGCTTATTATTATCAACAGAATGTTAATAAACTATTTCCCCCCAAACAGGAAGGTACGATTTTCGGTTACCAATTGCAGTATGAGATTGGTGCCGGTGCTGCTCTGTTACTTGATTATCGCACTATGTACCGCGATATTAATGGCGATGGCAAGATTAAAGGTAGTGACGAAACTATTAATATTACCAATATCCAGACGGTGTTTACTTTCTAAGACTGCCAGTCACTCTGTTTAGGTATTATAAAAATGACGGCCTGTTCGGCGACCGTCATTTTTTTTTATTCACATTTTCCCAGAATTCCCGGATGACTTGTTGATAATCATTGGTAATTATTATATCTCCGGGATGACGGAACCAATAATCAGGCAGTAGCATACCAATCTTTTCATCAGAAAAACGATCATCCACCAGTACAATGATCCCTTTATCTTGTTGCGAGCGGATCAAACGCCCTGCGGCTTGAATTACTTTATTGATGCCGGGGTAAAGATAAGCATAATCAAAACCGTCACCCTGTTTTTGATCGTAATAACGGCGAATCAATTCACGTTCATAATTCACCTGCGGCAGGCCGGGACCCAAAACAATCACCCCGATACACATGTCCCCGCTAAAATCAACTCCCTCCGAAAAAATACCCCCCATAACTGCCAGAAGTAACTTTGGTGTCGAGATATCCTGGAGTTGCTGCAGAACATCATTGCGTTCCGGAAGGCTCATGGCACCCGACTGGATCAGTTTTTCGGATTTTACTTTCCCCAGAAAAACATTGACGTTGTGCATAAATTCATAACTGGGCATAAAGGCGATATAATTTCCTTTCCTGATCTCAATCACTTTTTCGATAATTTCGGCGTAGTAGGGATAGGATTGATAGCGTTTTTTAAAACGGGTGGATACACCGGGAATAATGATAATTTTTCTGTTTTCTGCCGGGAAAGGAGAATCAAGTGTGAGTAGAGTAGTGCGCTCAGCATCAAATCCCAGCACTGCGCAATAATACCGAATAGGATCGAGGGTCGCCGACATAGCAATTACGGTATGGAAACCGTTGATGCGTGTGGATAATTGTTCGGCCGGATCACAGCATTGAATTTTCAGAATCCCCATATCTCCGGCATTATAAAAAGTGGTCAGAGCCGAACTTTCAAGTTTTAAAACCTGGATGAAACGCCGGAACTTAAAATAGAATTGTTCAAAAGGATCAGCGCTTAAAATGATTTTCTTGCGCACTTTATAAATCAGATACTTAATAAAGTCGGCTTCATATTGTCGGAACGCCTGCTGCCATTGTTTGCGATCCGGTATCAATTCAAAATAATGCTGATCAGCATGCTGGATTTCACCCTCCTGCTGCAGCCCGTTCAACAAAGATTCTACCTCCTTCAAACTGCGTAATAAAGCAGTATGGATTTTCGTTTTTTTATCTTTCAGCAAACGCTTGAGCATTCCAATATCCGACCTGTTAACCTGCGGTGAAAAGTAATCCAAGCCCCGCTGATAGAGATTATGAGCTTCATCCAAAATCAATATCCAGTGGCTGTAATCCCGGTGTTGGAAAATTCGCCGCAGCAGAACAGCTGGATCAAACACATAATTATAATCACCGACAATCATATCACAGTATGTGGTCAGATCCATCATAACTTCAGCCGGGCAGAGCATCTGTTTTTTCGCTTCGTTAAAAATGATTTCCGGCTGGATCAGTTTTAAATTGAGTAAGTCCCCGATGATCCCTGATTCCAGCAAGCGGTCCTGATAGTGTTTGACCCAGGGACAGAAATCCTCATGACAGAAATAAATCTGGTTGGCGCACATTTTTTCGGTATTGCGTAAAAAGAGTACCTTCAATTCTAGGGATTCGGCACAGATTGGAGTCAACGTTTCCCGCACCATTTGCTGCTGTGTGGATTTGGCGGTGGCAAAGAATATTTTTTTATTTTCGCGAATGGCAAATTGTATGGCTGGATAAAGTGCCGCAGCGGTTTTACCGGTGCCGGTTGGAGCCGAAACCAGCAAATGCCGCTGTTGCTGTAAAACTTCGGCAATGGTATCCATCATTTTCTGTTGCTGGAGCCGGATTTCAGGTAATGAGAAGTCAATCGTGGCTAACTGCCGGATTCTTGCAGAGGTATATTGGTCCTCAGCCAGCACTTCTTCAATAATCATTTGCAGGCGTTTGAACAGCATACTTTCGACTGCCAGCGGTGCATAATTGATTTTGAAGTGGCGTACTTTGTTATCGACCAGATTGATGATAGTCAGGTAGGGAAAGATTTCCCGGTCTGGTTGTTCTTTCTGTAATAAGTAACAATAAAACAGAACCTGTTCTGAAAATTCTGGATATAAATCGATATTAAAATTTTTAAAATCGACAGAAGTAAGGATGACGCTTTTTATCTCCTCAATCTCGATCCGGTTACTTAGCAAAAAGAGACTGTCGATCTTACCGGAAATATGGAAACAAAAGTCATTATAATTAAAAGTGTTTTTAACCGGATATTCCTGATGAAATAATCCGAATGATTTTTGTTGCTGTTGCTGTAATTTAATCTGGGCCTGTTTACCCAAAAGACCACGCTGGGGCAGAGGAAAAGACGACAGAATCGACCTTGATTTCTTATTAAGCTGAACCAGATCCCGAACAGACAATGAGATGGTTTTATCTTCGATTTTAATGGCCATGGCTAGTGGTATTTATATTATAATCCGTATTTATTAAATTTAATGAAATATGCTTCAAGACAAAATTATGAACAGAATTTATTCAACCTGCTAGTAATGAAAAATAAGCCAGAATTGAATTTAAAAGCGGTTGAATCTTTGCAGGCAGATTCCTAATTTTATTGAACATCGAAATTTTTAAGGAGCAGATAGTATGAAACATGAAATATTGAGGGAGTTGATTAATAAAAATCAATCTAAGATCATTTATATAATTATGGATGGCCTGGGCGGTTTACCCAAGCAGAAGGGTGGTAAAACGGAGTTGGAAACCGCAAAAACACCGAATCTTAATCGCCTGGCCAAAGAAGGATGCACGGGTTTGTTAGATCCCATCGGTCCGGGGATGACTCCGGGTTCGGGTCCGGCTCATCTGGCCCTGTTTGGCTACGATCCCATTGCTGACAATGTCGGCCGGGGTATCCTGTCGGCCCTGGGAGTGGACTTTCCGGTTACAGGGCGGGATGTTTGTGCTCGCCTGAATTTTTGTACCATTGACGAGAAAGGAAACGTTACCGACCGCCGGGCCGGCCGCATAGCCACCGAGGTTAATGAAAAACTGTGCAAAAAATTGCAGGAGTCCATCAAACTATCCGATGGCATCGAATTCTTCCTACGTACGGAAGCGGAACACCGGGCCCTGCTGGTAATCCGTGGCGATGACCTGGGTGGAAAAATTAATGATACCGATACCCAGAAGACCGGTATACCATCGTTACAGGCCCAGGGGGAAGATCCCGCCTCGCAAAAAACAGCGCGATATGTAAATGAATTTCTGTCCAAGGCCAAAGAGGTCTTGAAAAACGATAAACCGGCTAATTTCCTGTTGGCCCGTGGATTTGCCAAACATGAACCGCTGGCCACCATGACTGAAAAATACGGTATCTGTTGTGCGGCCATCGCCCAGTATCCTATGTACCGGGGTCTGGCCCGCCTGGTTGGAATGGATGTACTGCCAAAACCGGAATCTTATCAGGCTATGTATGAACAACTAAAAGAGAATTATACTAAATATGATTTCTTTTTTATTCATTTTAAAAAGACCGACAGTTACGGTGAAGATGGAAATTTTGAGGCCAAGGTTCACGTGATTGAAGAAGTCGATGCCTGGATTAAGGGTCTGGAATCTTTAAAACCGGAGGTGGTGCTGGTGACCGGGGATCATTCAACTCCTGCTGTTTTTAAAGCCCATAGTTGGCATCCGGTACCGGCACTGTTACATTGCACTAACGGTTTGGGACGGGTGGATGGTACACGTAAATTTGGTGAAGCTGAATGTGCCCGGGGTGCACTGGGACGGATGCCCATGCGCTTCATTATTTTGGAAGCATTAGCTTCGGCCGGACGCATTTTAAAATTTGGAGCATAACTCAATCAGAAAACAAATGACACCAGCTCATGATGGTGATGGATTGCTGGTACTATTTTTAGATAAGGAAAAAGAGGATGGCAATGAAAAAGATGATCATGGATTATGATCGCAAGCAAAGTAAAAGAAATGAATCTTTGCTTGCCACGGCAAAATATTTAGGAAATAAAATTGAATCGCAGGTACTTCCCTTTCAGATTGACCTTGAAAATACACAATCACTTACTGATCAGCAGGTGACAGGTCTACAGGCTCTGGAAATCTCTGCGGCCCGCATAGCCATTGAAGCGCTGGCTTCACTGGCCGAAATAAATGAACTTGATCATTTGGGCGGAGGACTGGATCTGATCCCGGCTCTGACCATGACCATGGCCCTGGTAAATTTCAGAGAAGTTGAGTACACCATCGAACATGCCCACAGCAGTGTCGGTCATTATTCCGTTCTGGCCGCTTATGGTTATTTGAACAGAAAGCGGGTGATCACGAAGTTTCGCCGCAGTCTCGACATTGCCGGTCACGTGGCCTGGCTGCCGGGCGGTACACAGGCCAACGGTGGACGATTGGGAGTGATGGTACCGGTGGCGGTGGGACAGGTACTGGGCAAAAAAGCGGTTTATGGCGGAACCGTCTGGATGCTGGTACACTGCGGCGATGCCGGCTGGATTTCCGGACAGGCTTTAAATGGGTTTAATGCCGCTGATTTGCATAAGGCGCCAATCACCTTCATCATGCACCGTAACGGTGTTCAACTCTCCGGTTCCTGCAAGCAGATCATGCCCAAAGATCCACGGCCGGTTATTGCTTCGCTGGGGATTCAGATCCTGGAAATACCCAGTTTACTCGAAGCGGCCGGACTCTATCAGGCTTACCGGGAAGCATATCAGTTGAACCGGCAGGGCAAGGCAGTAATGATTTTCCCGACCGGATTTTATTCAACCGGTAGTCAGAAAATCGATCTGCAGCATTTTGGAGAGAAATATGGAATTTTAAAGGAGACTGAACGATTTGCGCAAAAACAAGGGGTCATAATGTCCACTCCGATATGGATTCCCGGATCGCTGATGAGTTACCGTGATGTGGAATCGATGCTGGAGTGCTTATTCCTGGTGAACGATCTACCGGGGGGCAAAGGGCACCACGATGGCCATATGAAAGGACGAAAGGTCAACGAAGTACTGGCCAATCCAATGCTGCAATACACTCCCGATCAGCAGGCTTTTCTGGAAAGCATTTCTAAACAGGCAAAAAGAAAAGTAGTGACCGAAGCCCGGCCCAAACCTGGTTCTGACAATCTGATCCTGAGTGATAATGTCCTGGCAAAAATTAAATTAGCCAATGCGGGAGAAAAGATAAGTCCGCGGGTTGGTGCGGAAAGCGCGTATGTTGCAATCGCCCAGTCTTTCCCGGATAACTTTTTCGTAGTGGGATGTGATCTGGACACCTCGACCAGACTGGAAAAGGCCAGAAAACATTTAAAGGCAGATCATCAATTTGAAATGAGTATTGAGGAACAGGCCGCGGCTTTGATGGCCAACGGTCTGGCCACCAGCACCCGTCAAAAGCAATTGAATGTTTTTTCCACTTTTGCGGCCTTTTTTGAAGGGATTGCCCGGGAGGGTTTTGAACTGTGGCGGTACCAGCGCAATTTAAACGGCATCAATGAGGGTCTTAATGTGACTCTGCATCTTTCACATGTGGGCGCCTGTACGGGGCGGGATCATTTTTCCGGCTGGAGTCTGGATTGGATTAATCTGGCTATCGGATATCTGCCTTATCTGCACCGCTTTTATGCACCCGCTGACGCGCGGGCTGCCTTTGTAGCGGTCAAAGATCTGGCGGAGCATTATGGTGGACATATTATTGGTATTCCCCGTGATAATCTGCCGGTACTGGCACGACAGGATGGCAAGGGGGGATTATGGGAGGCATCATCTTCCTGGGAACCGGTCACGTTGTACCGGAAATATCCTAATGCCCGGCGCGCCATTCTGGTTCTAGGTGCCCCGGCTTTCATGGCCGGTCAAGCTGCGGAAGCATTATCGCGACGTAAAATTTATGCCGATGTATATGTTGTCAATGGCCTGCCCCTTCCTGAGACGGTTTTAAATAAAATCTTTAAGAATCATCCTAAAGGATTAGTCACAGTTGAAGACGGGATTATCGGTAATTCTTTGACCGGACGGCGTGGTTTTGCCGGGTATCTCAGTGCAGCGGCGTATCACACGCACATTCCTTTAAAACATATCGGTATCACTGATCCACGCATTGCTCCGTCCGATGGCTTGAACGAAGTGTGGGAGCATTTTGGTATTACAGCCAAATCAATTATTCAGGCGGTGAAGGATCTTTAAAAATCATTAACCGCAGATGAACGCCGACCTTCGGCGCAGATAAATTTTAAGAAATATCAAAATCCAAGAATAACCTCGATAATATTATTTAATATCTAATTCTATTTTTTTTATCTTAAATATTTTATCTGCGTCTATCTGCGTGCATCTGCGGTTAGGTATGCCAATATTTTATTGACCACATATGAACACGAATAAGTGCAGATTAATATTTATAAATTATTGACTACTCGCTTAATTTGAACTTTTGGTTTAGAAAAATTAATTAAAAGCCCGAGTTTCCTTCGAGTTCCTTTAAGATAATTCAACAACTGAGCAATGTGCATGTTATCAATAATTTTTACGGTTTTTAATTCTACGATAATTTCATTTTCGATAAAAATATCTGCATAATAATCTCCAACTGAAATATTATCATAGTATACTTTAATTGGAACTTGCTGCTCGGCAATTATACCTTCTTTATGTAATTCAATTAACAATGCATTTTCAAATACTTTTTCTAAAAATCCAAAACCTAATTTATTGGCCACTGTATAGGCACATCCAATTATTTTTTCCGATAATACATTATACTCCTGCTCTTTCATTTTACTACTCGATTTTTTATAAGAACTTCTATGATGATTATTTGCAATTTTCGTTCCAATATTTAGGTATTTAACTATTTTTTTTAATTAGGTATAAATTAACCGCAGATGCACGCAGATTAAAAAACTACTAGAAATAAACTGGAAATGTAGTGTCTGTAAATACGCAGAATGATCTAAAAATTATTGAAATATCTCGATTTAATATATAATAATCTTATCTGTGTGTATCTGCGGTTAATCATCTTTCCTTTAAAAATTTTTAACAAAAAAATTAACTCCAGCTTTTTTCTGTCGAATACGAATAATATAAAGCTTCGGGGATGCACAAAAAGACGTATTATGATAACTAAAGTTGGTTTGGCAGTTAAGAGTATTAACGTATTCCAGCAATTATCGCAGGAAGAAACCCTGCAGATGCAAATCCTCACCCATGAGGATATGGGTCAGCTGGGTTCCGGTGATATTTCATTGGATATTATCATCTGGCAACCGGAATTTTCGCATGGTGAATTCCCGGTCGATATGCAAAACTACTTTCACAAAAATCTAGATACGATTCTGATCGTCTACAATACCGATAAAAATAAATATCAGTTGCCCAAGTTTTTAAAAAACGGAATGGTCATCATTGTCAATTCAACGCTTACTAAATATGCCCTGAAGCAGTTATTGAATAAGGCTGTTGAAACCCGGCATACGCGTTTAATTGATGAAGTCGACAAATTAGCCGTCAATCCCGATGACGATTTGCGCGTATTTGGGACCAGCAGCGATGTCAAGCAAATCAATGAATTCATAAATCTGATCGCCAAATCTGCAAATACCCATTGTCTGATCCAGGGAGAAACCGGAACCGAAAAAACAGAAGTAGCCCGCCTTATCCATAAAAAAAGTATTAATTCCGGATTCCCCATTCAAATTATCAATTGCGCCAATGGCAGTGGTGAAGAGATGCTGGTGAAATTATTCGGGATGGAGAGGGATACGCGTGAAGGCAACCGAACCCACCCGGGTTTTCTGGAAGTATTCGATGAAGGAACCGTGGTCCTGGAAAATATTGAATTAATTGATAATGAAGTTCAAAGCCGGCTGGAAACATATATTGAAACACATACCTTTCGCCGGATCGGTTCGGATCAGGATCTTAAAACCAAGACCCGGATTATCGCCACCACGGCTTTTGATCTGGAAAGATTTGTCACGGATGAAAAATTTTCCAAAGAACTTTATTTCCGTTTTAAAGCTTTTGAATTGACCATTCCTGCTTTACGCAAAAGAAAAAACGATATCATTCCGCTGGCTAAAGGTTTTATCTCCCATTTTAATGATAAATTTGGCCATCATGTACAGGGCATCAATCCTGAAATTGAGCAAAAATTGCAGAACTATGACTGGCCGGGGAATTATTACGAATTGCGGTTATTGATTGAACATGCGGTTTTGTTAACCAGAAAAGGTGAAATCACCTTTGCGGCTTTTCCAGACGAATCGACTTTCAAGAAAGAAACGATCAATGATATTAATATTCTGGGGAATTGCTCATTGCGGGAAATGGAACGTTTACACATCTCCAAGGTCTTGCTGCGCACCAAGGGCAATAAATCAAAAGCCGCAGAACTTCTCGAGATCTCCCGTACAACTCTGCGCGAGAAAATGCGCGCCTTTGACCTGCAGTAAAACTATCCCAATCTACCATTTAGATAAACAGCTCTGTCCGCACAATCTATAAGACTAGGCGTGTTTATTAGATTGCTTCATCGTAGGCCTTGCGGCATCCTCCCGCAATGACGTATCGGAACCATTTCTATTGCGAATTCTGATTCAGGGTATGAAAAATCTAAGATTCCTCCCTTCGGTTCGCCAGTGGATGAATCCGCCAGCCGGCGTGATCGGAATGACAGATTCATTATCCATTCTCACCACACCAGCGGGCCATCTGCAGTAAATAAAAACGTAACTGATTCTGCTGTTTCTCCGACAAAATATGTTCCTCGATACGCGCAATCGTTTCCACGTCCTGCAAGGCGCGAATAATATCAAGCGGTAACTCGGTCATGGCCGTGGGCATCTGGGTCAGATACTGCACTACGGAAATCAGGAACTGGCGTAAGCCATCATCCTTAACCCCGCGCAAGGACTGGGACACCTGCGTACTTAAGCGCATGATTTTCCCCGGTTCCACCGACAGCGATGATTTATTCCAACCCTGACCGGTAATTAAGGAGTGTACAGCCAGAGCCAGTTGTACGAAACTCTGGACCTGCTGCTGGATCGGATCGGTAAGCAATGTCCAGATGTCTGCGCGCAGGCGTTTAACTTTTTCGGGTAAAATTAAGACAGGTTCGATATGATCAGACCAGGAAGCATCAATTCGGCCATGGATGTTTTGTAGCAGTTGATCGAGACGGGTATTAAAAATATCTGTCTGCAACAGCACCGCGAATTGAGGATGAATAGCCGGTAACAGATCGGGCTTGAATTGGTCATTATCAAAAAAATCGGAAATATCGAGACCCTGCCGTTTAAGTAATTCTTTCTGGAAAAAGGGAATGAACCGATCCATGGCATCCAGGTCTTCCCGCATGGCCAGGAAAGAGGAGTTGCCTGGTGGAAAACATTTTTCAATCCGCTTGGCATAGATCGTTTCCCGATCCTGATACATCCGTAAGGTCTGTAGAATTTCATAAACGGGTAAACGGGGTAATATACGTTCACTAATCAAGGTAATGGCTTCACTATAACTATTCTGAGTGTTAAGAAATTCTGTCAGCGCCCTGAAAATACCAGTGGTGAGTTGATTAAGGCCCAGAATCATGGTTTGGGCTTTGTAATGCCCGATCGCCCTTAACAGACTACCATGCTTGGAGAGAGGTAGAATCTGGGCAAACCGGTCAATGAGTTTCTCGCTGCGGGTTCCCCCTTTCTCCGGATCGGGCCGAACGGTCGGGCGATCCCGTAATGGTGGAATGGCCCGTGACACGAAATAGGAAATAACATGAATACCCACCACATCTTCATCGCGTCCGTATATGATCTGCCGGAAATTTTGGGTCAACAATTTTAAAAATTCTGAATAGATATCATCCTTAGGTCCGCAGGTTATTCTCTCCAGTTCCTGTAAACCACGTGAGCGGAATTGTAAACGAGTAGCCTGTAAAGGTTCGCTGATTTGCTGCAACTGCTGCTGATGGAAAGTTTGGGTTTGTTGCAGATGATATAGAATTTGAGCCAGTTCGGCAGCCGGTATAAATTTCAGTTGTTCAGCCAGATTACTCTGCACGGTCAGAAGATCCCGATGGGCCATAATACCCGTTAAGGGGCTGCGGGCAAAATGGGTACTATGCCGGGTAGAGGATTGCAGCTGGTCCATTAATCTTTTTTGGGAATATTTATCAGTGAGGAAGGTCGAATCCTGCTGCAGGTGCAGATGCAAAGCAGAATAATATCCCCCTTGCCGTTGCATGGGTTCTCCACAGCCTAATTTAATACGAATACCATCCACCAGACCATGCTCGGCAAACCAGCGGACCGCTTGATGTTTGGCCCGGCGGTAAGCATCGGCTCCAGCCGGCTGACTGATTTGCTGGCTGAGGTCCGAACCGGCAATGAACAATTCGCAGATCATTTCAGAAAAACGGTCGGAGACCTGCTGATCCAACCGGCGGCTTTTAATCGCATATTCCCACAATTTATCAAGATAGTTTTCCAAATGATTGACCGTATCCAGATCTTCAAACAGCGGAACCAACCAGATCGACGGGGTGTCCAGTTCCGGATTATTGCGCAGGCAATATTCGCGCTTGGCCCGCAATTTACGATCCAGGGCAATCAGGGCATCCGGATCACTGGACATACTAACCTGCATGGCCAGTACCAGTGCGGGATTACCATATTTACCCGAAATCTCATTTATTTCAATCATGTTATGAACTGTGGTATCAATAGCGAATTGATCACTAGAAGTGATCATATTCTGGTGAATGCGGGGAGTGAGCACGAACCGTCGCAGCAAACTACGAAAAGAACCGGCCGCTAAGGCCAGTTTGGGGTGATTTAAATTTTTCTGAATGAGCGGTAAAAATTCAAATAAGGTTTTGCGCAGTTGCTTGTTCAAGGCAAAATAGTACTCCAGCAATTCACGGCGCTGTTGACGCAATTGAACCATTCTTCTTTCCAGGCGGTCATTATGTTGCCATAGCGATTTTACCGGATCGCGAGCCAGATGTAAGGCCATCGCTGTCCGACGTAACCGGCCGGTCTGTAAATTGAAAGGCAAGAAACTGCGAAAACGTTGTTCTAATTGATCAGTTAATAGAGTGATCTTATCCAGTAAATCACGAAGTTTACGGTTGCTGACTGGCAATTGTTGGATCCTGGAACGCAGATCATCCGGGATATGTAAGTTCCGTTCAATGTTTGCCAGGATATTCAGAATATGAGCCTGCTGATTGACATTTTCAACCACCACGCCTGCCACCAGCCGGTGACCCTGACCCGAAGGCCGGGTACTGCCATCCCAATCACCCCAGAAGGAGAGCAATAACTGAGTGGATGATGTACTATTCCAACGGGTGTATTCCTCGGCAGTAAGATGAGTTTTGATATCAGCCACCAGTTCATCGGCCTCCTGGACAGAACTGATAGCCACGTTTTGGCCTATATATTCATGGAGTAAGTAATTGCTGAGGTTTTGTATTACTTCACCGGCAAAATTTTTATTTTCCAGAAAACCTTCGATTAATTGATTGATAGTTGTATCCACCGGTAGGCCATACATCTGGGTGGGATGTACGGTACGATCGAACAGGCGCTGCCGAAAATTCAAAGCCCGTTGCTGAATATCCTCTTTGTAGAATTCTTTTTCCAGGATATCGATAATTTGTTTTTGGCGATCACTGTTTATAATGGCTAAAAGGTCAGCAGCCCATTCCAACCTGTCGGTAAAACGTTGCTGTAATTTTATCAGCCGCTCGGGCAGATACTGTTCTAAGAACAGTTTCCGGATGGCTTGACCATCGATGCCTGTGGCACCTTTTTCTGTCTGCTTACCGATTAATAATTGACAACGCTGGAATATTTGTCTGCTTACTATTTGCCATTTCTCCTGAGCATCGGGGAAAAATTGATTCTGGTTATGTTTTTTGGGGGTAATTGGAATTTTGCTGCGGTTATACGCAGCGGTTTCTTCAGCAACCATTCCGTTCAGATCGATAAGCATCCGCCGCATCTTGTGCAGCAGAATATCCGCATTATCCCGGCCACCCAGGGTCAAGCGGAAGGTTTTACGGGCAACTTCATAACCACTGGCTGTACGGGCAAATGTAGCCAGCGGAACCAGGCCAATGCCACGGGCTGCTAAGCCAGAAGCCAGCCAGGAAAGGGAAAGACCGGAAGGCAGGCGATTTATAATCAGGTGCGGATACATACTACCCTGCGGGCGTTTTACTGCAATGGAGAAAGAATTTCTGTCCGTGGGGAAATCGGCAACGGCCCGTTCTAACGCTTCCATCCTCTCGGCAAAGATTTGATTGCGTAACTGCCAGAAGGATCTGACCTTTTCCGGAGAATTGCGATAAAATAGATAGGCCAATAAGACAGCCATGATATTCGGCTTAAGCAATGAAACATAAGATTTGAATCGGATGAGCATTTGCGGGTGCAGTATTTCTGTTACGGCCAAGCGTGCCCCGGCAAAACAGTCGGTTTTGGATAATGACTGGACGGTAATAAGATATTGCAGATGATCAGAACGGATCTGCCCTTGTTGTACCATGATTGTGGCCAGTTGACGCAAAGATTTGGGTCCGGTTAATTCAGCCGCGGGGGCAACCAGTTGATAGGAAAGATCATCAAGCACATATATTCTTCTGGTCAGAAGATACTGTAGCAGAGACTTCAATTTATCTTCAGCAAAAATTTTTCCAGTGGCATTATGTGGATTGTTCAGAATGAATGTCGCCGATGCAGACCAGTGCGGCTCGGCAGCAGATTTCTGCTCTATAGTATTTATAATTGCCGCAACATCCAATTCAAATTCAGCAGTTAACGGCACAACTTCAACGCGGGGAAAACAGTGTTCGTAAGTCCAGCTAAGATCTACAGAAACAGCTTCGGTGATGCCGCAATGGAATCCCATAATACTCAAAGCAGTACGTGCCGAACCGGGTATGACCAGGCAATTTTCAGTGGAATAATAAGGATGATGACTTGAAAAAACGCCCAGAAAACTGGCGATTAAATTCTGCTGGAAGTCGGAATTAATTCCTTGTTCAGAAAATAAATGAACCATTTCCTCGTTTGATAAACTGGAGAAATAATCCACCGCTGATCCACCACTGGACTGGGAGCCAAAAAACTTTGGATTCCAGTACTTCCTGATCGGGAAATTATGCGTTAATTTTTTGGACCAGTCTTTATTTTTTAGCTCGACCTGTTCATTCAGTTTTTTTACAGCGAGATTAAAATGATCCAGTGCCGCACTCGGAGTTGAGCCAGGGACTACGGGCGAGACTTGCTGTTTTACCGATTCTAGCTCCGGCAGTTTGGCCGGGATCAATTTCTGTCCAGCCGTCAATATAAAGTTCAGGTGATCCATTTCAGCAGCAGCCGGCGTACCTTTCAGTTCAAACTGAACGGTTTCAATGACCCGTAAATAAGCAGCATTACCCAGGAGAAATCCGGTGGTGAGCGTATTCAATTCCTCTGCAAAAACTGCCGGGAAAATAATCCGGATTACCCGATTAAGCATTTGAACCTCACGGGCCAGTGAGAGGTGATTAGGAGCATTATTCGCTTCGATAAAGAACAAAGGATGAACCAGACCCAACTGCCGCAATTGCCTGCGGACTGTCTCAGAAAAGATAGATCCTATGACAAAAAATATTGGACATTCCGGATTTTCAGTCAGATAGTTTTTGATCTCTCGTATAATTGAGTGCTCAGTTGCGTTTGACTGCCGGATGGATAAACCCGGGAAATGGTTTAAATGCTCCGGCAGATTAAATCCCTCAATCAGAATATGCGCAGGTTTAGCTATTAAGTAATGCGACAGGGACTGGAAAATAATGCGCAGAGTTTCATAAATGCCACCGTTAACAATAATGCATTCCCGTTGTCCGGATTCTTCACCAAAATCATAACTCAGTGGTTCATCCTGGCCTGATAATAACCACTGTTTTACATAATTGATCAGGGGAATTGGATGCTGACGTGAAAAGCCTCCCCGCGGTGTATAATTAATACTGTTGTTGATAGCCTGGTAAATTAATTGACGGCAGGCATTACCGGCCATATCCTCTGAAGCAGAAGCTGGTGAGCTGGCTTCCGGATCGGTTTCCGGCAGGACCAGTTGCGTATATAATGCTTTTAAGCGATCATCCTGAACAGGATTACCGATATGAAAATTAACCCGTTCCTGTTCTGGGACCGTTGAAGCAGCAGTTGCTTCACTGATTTCCGAGATGGTCGCAGCATGCAATGGCCGCAACAGAAAATACTTAATGGGATCGGTTCTGAGGTCAAAATTATTCATGGTACAGGTATATACTTTGAAAGAGTAGAGTAAGAGATCGGGATTATAATTCCTGCATTTACCCAGCGGTTAATTATCATCGAAGATCTATTTTCCACCAGCTGACTTTTTCTCCCCTGATTTGCTGACTCCCGGAACCAGATTTTGCAGAAAGGACTGCATCAGCCCCAGAATTTGCGTTCCCTGATTTACGTCCTGCGGGGACAGGGAGATAACCGTACGGGCGTTGCGCAGAGTTTGACTGGCCTCGGCCAGGCGTGTGAATTGGGGATTCAACAGCAATAACTCTGGATTCTGTTTGAATAATTCCAGTTCCTTTTTATCGGCGGCAAGTTGCAGTTCACGTCTTTTTAATTCTTCCTGTACCCTTAAGGTGGCGATGGTAGCTTCTTTTTCTTCGGTGACTTTTTTCAGTTCATATCTTTTAAGTTCCAGATTATGTTCGGCCATAGCAATTTTTTCATCGGCATCGATGCGTACGCGGGTAACGGCAATCCGGGCTTTTTGTTTTTCGCTTTCGGTCTGTTCAAGGATACGGCTGGATTCCTGCTGGTGCATGGCTTCGGCTATCTCCTCATCTGCCGGATCGATCGATTGAATACTCAAGGCCACCAGGTCTAAACCCAACTCATGGCTGGTTTTACCCAGTTGTTCCTGCAGATACCCGGCCAGTTTGGCTGAGGATAATTCTTCCAGTGCATGCAGTTCGGTGTAAGCTCTGACTGCGGAATGAACAACCACCTGTATTTCTTTAGCGGCTTTGGCCACAGCATCTTCATTCCAACCGCCTACCCGTATCAATTCGGATAAGTGGCCGGCTGCCGGTGCCACACTCATCACCACCACCACCTGTAAACCTAGTTTACCCTTGGCCTCTGCTTCGACTTTTACTGAAAGGGAATGTAAGGTGTCCAGCAAAGACAAACTGAAATGGCGGGGATATAAACGTCTGCGACGCTGTTTTACATCTCCGGCTTTTTCATATAGTATAATATGATCTGGTTTACGCAGCCGGTATTCGTAAAACAAATAGGCGATAAAAATGATCAGTGCAGCAACAAGAACCAACAACCACATGATTTAATCCCTCCTACATATAGGGTATTTAACTTTTATTCTTTCTGGTATAATCCCCGTTGGTCCGTAGATACTAACTGTCTTTTATAACAAGTAGTTAAAGCGATGTACATTCAATCAGGGAATCGAAAATGTATTGACGTGAAAATTAGTTAATGATTGAGTGGAAATCAAGATGAGAATTATATATGGTTTTACTTGACTGCTCAGTCAGGTGTAAGTAAATTTCTTCACTTTTTAAATGGTCCGGTAGTTCAACTTGGTTAGAGCGCCTGCCTGTCACGCAGGAAGTTGCGAGTTCGAGTCTCGTCCGCCCCGCAAACAAAGACCTTCTCTACAGGAGGTTTTTTATTTATTACTGATACCACCAGGAAACCACTTTCTATCAGCTCGAATTTTTTATAAAATTCTTTTCTATCAGCAATTATTTTTATAATTTTTATTGTATTCTTCCATCTGGCGTAAAGTGATAATGCATCAGATTTTGTATACCGGCTTCTTTATAAATCGAGAAAAAATAATTTATGAAACGTAATGGGCTGTGTTATTTTCTTTTGTTTATTTATCAGATTCTGATTCCAATAATTATTTATGCACAGGATGACCAATTCCGTTTTGAAAGAATTTCTATTCAGGAGGGTTTATCTCAGTCAACGGTTAACTGCTTTTTAATGTACAAGAAAGGATTCTTATGGATCGGTACAGGAGTTGGCCTAAACCGTTATGACGGCTATTCAATAAAAACGTATATGCCTGACCCTGATTGCAAAAATTGTATATCCAATGGCTATGTGTTGGCTTTATATGAGGATTCCACGGCAAGTGGTGACTTCTTATGGATTGCCACAGTCGGAGGTCTCGATAGATTGAACCTCGAAACAGAGGAGTTTATACACTATCATTACAGGGATAATGATCCAAATTGTCTGTCTAATGATTTTGTCTTTACCTTATGTCCAGATGATAGCAATAATTTATGGATAGGTACTTCTGCTGGTGGGATATCTATCTTGAATTTGAAAACTGATAAATTTAGTTATCTTCGTCATGATCCTGAAAATATAAATTCTTTATCCAGTGATATAGTGTATCAAATCATACGCGACAAATTTGGATTGTTCTGGATTGGAACAGAAAATGGTCTTGATTGCTACGATCCAGTAAAGAAAATATTTATACATTATAGACACGACAAGACCAATCCAAACAGCCCAAGTGATAATAAAGTAATGTCTCTATGCATGGATAAAGATTATCATCTCTGGATAGGTACCGTAGAGGGTGGTCTTAACAGACTGGATCTTTCAGACTACAAATCAAAAAAGGAATTATTCAAAAGTCACGCCGCAAATTTTAAGTGCTATAGATCTGATCCCCATGATTCGAAGAGCATTGGTGCGAATATGATCTATTCCATTCAACAAGATGGGAAAGGTCGAATTTGGGTAGGATCATATGGTGGAGGTTTGAGTTGTTATAATCCTATCACAGATGACTTTATAAATTTCAAACAAAATCCTGATGATCCTTCCAGTCTGGGTAATAATGATTTGAAATCTGTATACATTGATCAAAAAGAAATGGCCTTATGGGTTGGAACCAATGGCGGTGGTGTATTCAAACACGCTTTTCAACAAAAACAGTTCTGGCATCTTGGACATAATCCAGATAATCCCAATAGCCTCGGCTATAATACAATCCTTGGAATTACTGAAGACAATTCCGGATATGTTTGGATCTGTACCCAAAGTCACGGCCTCAATCGTTACGATCCTAATACAAATAAATTCAAATATTATCGTTCTGATTTTCTGAATCCAAACAGTTTGCCCAATGATAATCTCATCGTCATTACCACCGATTCTCAGGGAGATTTATGGCTTGGCACTCTTTATGGATTAATACGATTCGATCAACAGAGAGAAATGTTTTATCGCTATTTATTGCAACCGACTTCACTTTCACAAGAAATTAAAGGTATATATAAGGAGACTTCTCCATCAACAGATTGGATCTGGATTGGTACTTACAGCGGGTTACATAAAGTTTATTTAAGTACAAATAAGATCGAACGCTTTCAGCACGATTCTAACAATTCAAATACACTGGTTAATAACAGCGTTAATATGATTTACGGAGAATATGTAAACAAAGAACTTATATTATGGATTGCGACAGAAGGAGGTCTTGATAAATATCACATTCGTAGTAATACTTTTACTCACTTTGTACATGATTCTACAAATAATAATAGTATCAGCTCTAATTCCGTCCAATGTATTTTTCGTGATGCATTAAAAAGAATGTGGATTGGTACCTACGGAGGTGGATTAAATCTATTGGATGAGCATACGGGTTTGTTTAAGAATTATTCCGAAAAAAATGGGCTGGCCAGTAATTCTGTAGTAGGAATTTTGGATGATACTCATGGTAAAATTTGGATAAGCACCATAAAAGGGATATCAAAGTTTGATCCTAATATTGAAAGGTTCCGAAATTATGACGCCAGTGATGGCTTGCGCTGTAGTGAATTTTGGAATTGGGCATTCTTAAAAAGCCATTCCGGCAGAATGTATTTTGGCGGCAATAATGGCATCGTCTACTTTTATCCTGATAGTATTAAGGAGAATCTGAATATCCCAACTATTGTGCTGACCGATTTTAAAGTATTTAATCAATCAATCATACCCGGAGAAAAATCTCCCCTAAGGAAAACAATCTCTACAGCAAATGAAATTATATTGCCCTACGAACAGGACATTTTTACTGTCGAGTTTTCTGCCGTAGACTATACCGCTCCCATGAAAAACCAGTACGCCTATAAATTGTCCGGAGTAAATGTTGATTGGGTTCATACCGATGCAACCCGACGCTATGCCACATATACCAAATTAGATCCGGGAGAATATACCTTCCAGGTCAAAGGATCTAATAATGATGGGATTTGGAATGAAAGAGGTACTTCGATTAAAATTATTATTCTTCCGCCCTGGTATCGCAGTAAAATAGCTTATACCTTTTATTTTCTGGCACTGATCGGTCTGATTGCAGGTACCTGGAGATGGCAGATCAATCGTTTAAAGAGCAAACACCAGCAGGAAATGGAGCATTTGGAAGCTGAAAAGATCAAGGAGATCGACCAGGCTAAATCACGTTTCTTTGCCAATATATCTCATGAATTCCGTACCCCTCTAACCCTGATCGAAGGACCCATTAAGCAATTACTGGGTGGTGAATTAATGAGTGATGCTAAAGAACATTATAGGATGATTCTTAGAAATACCAAAAGGTTATTGGATCTGGTTAATCAACTATTGGATCTGTCCAAATTAGAATCCGGTCGAATGAAATTGCAGGCAAAAAAACAGGATATTGTTACTTTACTTCAAGGACTGGTACAATCCTTCGAATCCATGGCCAAACGGAAAAATATTGAATTTATTTTTCAGTTCAAGCTCGATAATGTACAGGCACAGCGCGCCATACCCCAACCTATGGCATATATTGATGAAGAAAAATTAGAACGAATCGTCAATAATTTATTATCTAATGCTTTTAAATTTACTCCCGATGGTGGACGGGTGAAGGTAGTGGTGAACATTACCGAAAACCAGTCTAAACACCCCCCTCAATCCCCCCTTAATCGGGGGAAGTCTGGTTCATCCCCCTTAGAAAAGTGGGATCAAGGGGGTTGTGTTGAAATAAGCATCACCAACACCGGTCCTGGCATTCCTGCTGATAAAATATCACACATTTTCGACCGTTTTTACCAGGTTGACGATACCCAAACCCGACATTATGAAGGAACCGGCATTGGTTTAGCTTTGGTCAAGGAGATGGTAGAACTACATCATGGCCAGATA
>CAYSHN010000011.1:0-19425 GCA_964430815.1 uncultured Calditrichota bacterium
GTCTTATTTATGTAAGCGGTGTTGAATTCATGGATACCAGAGATGTGCCTCACGGGGCCATTGCCGAGATTACTTATTATTCAAAGTCACTGCAACGTTTTCGCCGCCTGCATGTTTATACACCCCCCGGCTACGAATCCGGCCATGGTAAATTTCCGCTTTTTTATCTGCTGCATGGTGCCTTTGATTGCGATGACTCCTGGAGTACAGTCGGCCGAGCCGGATTTGTTCTGGACAATCTTATTGCCCAGAAGAAAGCCAAACCAATGGTTGTAGTGATGCCGGCAGGTCATACCGGTCCATTCCGGTTTGGTGAGCCACGTTCGACAGTTGATGAATTTGTTCTGGACTTCACCAACGATATTATGCCTTTAATTGAAAAGCATTACAGGGTTTACACTGATTGTAAACATCGGGCCATCGCTGGTCTATCCATGGGCGGCGGTCAGTCGCTTAACATTGCCATATCTAACCTGGATAAATTCAGCTACATCGGTGTTTTCAGCGCGGGAATATTCGGGATTACCGGCAAGGGCTTCGGAGCGGAATCCGGGCTTAAATGGGAAGAAGAACATAAAAATGCTCTTGATAATACTAAATTAAAGAAAGACCTAACACTAATCTGGTTTGCCACCGGTAAGGAAGATTTCCTGCTGGAAACATCCCAGGTAACGGTAGCTATGCTTAAAAAGCATGGATTTAACGTAATCTATAAAGAAACTTCAGGCGGGCACACCTGGATCAACTGGCGGGATTACCTTTATGAGTTTGCACAATTGTTATTTAAGTAAAGTAATAATTTGAAAATGAAATAGTAAATTAATTTAGAGGTATTAAAAATGAGAAAAAATAACAGACCGACCTGGTTTTCAATTTTGATTATAGTCTTAGCAGTAACAATTTTTTTCCAATGTAAACGTAATCAAAATAAAAAAGAACAAGAGCCGGTACAGAAAGTCAGCAGCTGGCTGGAGACCAAGTTGGTAGCTAATAAGGTCTGGCGTATCAGTGATCATGGCAGCGATAATATGTACCTGGTAGAGGGGGATGAAAAAGCTTTGCTGATCGATACTGGTATTGGTGTCGCGGATTTAGCCCAATTTATCCGGACTCTTACCAAACTGTCGGTCATCGTGGTCAACACACACGGGCATCCTGATCATGTGGGAGGCAATTTTCAATTTTCAGAAGTGTATGCCCAGCCCATGGATTTCGAATTAACCAGCCAGTTTTCCAGTCAGACCAATCATGAACATACCATTCAAGTGACCATGAAAGATAATCCTGACTTCGTTTCACCCTTTAATAAAGATACGACTGTATATAAAACACCAGCCCTGCTGCCAGTAAAATCAGGTTATATGTTTGATCTGGGCGACCGGAAACTGGAAGTCATTGATGTTCCCGGTCATACCAAAGGGAGTATTGTACTTTTGGATGCTGAAAATAAATTATTATTTACTGGAGATAATAATAATACGCTGGTCTGGTTATTCCTGGACGGCTGCCTGCCGCTGGAAGTGTATCTGCAAACATTGCAGAAATTGAATCAGCGCAGCGCAGAGTTCGATAAAATTCTTCCCGGACATGGGGAGGTTTTAGATAAATCCTTTATAAATGACCAGATAGTTTGTGCCCAGAAGATCATCAGCGGCGAGTGCAAAGGCGAAAAATATGAATCTTTTGCCGGTTCAGCCTTGAAATGTACATACCAACGGGCCAGTATAGCTTATAATCCGGATAATATTCATATAAAATGATAGGGATTATAGAAAGGAAAAACAAATGATAAGAAAAATAATCTTACTTCCATTAATTCTTATTTTTGGAATGGCTTGTTCGTCAAAGGATAAAGAATCGATTCATGCTTACCGAAGCATGCCAGCAAATGCAACAATAAGCTCACCAAGTGATCGGGGGCAAGCTGGGACCAATGATACGCAACCGCGTATGGTAATAAAAAAGGGTTCTTTGTCATTAAGGGTGACTGACTATCAGCCTTCATTTGAACTAGTCAAGGCAATTGTCATGCGTGGACAGGGATTCATAGTTTCAATGCAGGTCGAACAAAGTGCGAATAATGCCAAAGCAGCTACTATTATTATAAAAGTGCCATCATCTCTATTTGATACAACAATGAGTCAATTGAAGGCTATTGCCGAACGTATCGAAAATGAAGCGCTTAGCGGAAATGATGTCACAGAACAATACTATGATCTGCAAGCTCGTCTGGTTAACAAACGCAAGGTGGAGCAAAGGTTTCAGGAAATCCTTAAAACTGCGAAAACCACCAAAGATATTTTGGAGGTCGAACAGGCCTTGGGAGAAATCCGGGTAGAGATCGAGCGGTTAGAGGGACGTAGTCGCTTTCTTTCTGATCAGGTTGATCTTTCTACGATTGATTTGATTATGCGTGAAACTGACTACGAGTTTTCTTATACCAATGAAACATTTTTTTCAAAAATATCTGGGGGTATTCGTACAGGTTTAGATGGCTTCGGTGATGTGTTAGGTGTCCTGATTATTCTTCTGATTTCCACAATTCCAATTTGGATTCTTCTGGCATTATTGCTATTTGTGGGTGTGAAATTATTCAAGCGCTATAAGTCAAAAAAGAAATAGGAATTCATAATTCCAGTGCCGTTCAAAGCGGAATTTATCTATAAATTATCGCCGGGTAGTAATATTCAATGTTCAGGAATATGATTATTTAAGGGAAGGAATTGAAAATGCATAAACCCCATTTCGAAATCCACTATGCCGAGCGAATAGGCTGGCTGCGTGCGGCGGTACTAGGTGCCAATGATGGCATTGTATCAACGGCAAGTCTGGTGGTGGGTGTGGCTGCTGCGCAGACTGCACACAGTGGTGTACTGATCGCCGGGATCGCCGGGCTGGTAGCCGGTGCCATGTCAATGGCTGCCGGGGAATATGTGTCGGTAAGTTCTCAAGCCGATACCGAAAAAGCCGACCTGGAACGCGAACGTAAGGAACTGGAGACAGACCAGGCAGCTGAACAGGCAGAACTTACGGATATCTATGTCAAGCGAGGTCTTGAAGTACAATTGGCCGGACAGGTGGCCGAGCAACTTATGACCAAAGATGCGCTGGCGGCCCATGCCCGCGATGAGTTAGGGTTGTCGGAGACACACAGCGCCCGGCCGATCCAGGCGGCCATGGCTTCAGCTACTACCTTCGCTGTTGGTGCTGCCTTGCCACTGCTCATCACTCTGATCAGTCCTTTTTCAAAGGTCATCCCTTTTGTGGTCGGAAGTTCTCTGATATTCCTGGCGCTGATGGGAGGATTAGCTGCCTGGATGGGTGGTGCAAAACTTATGGTGGGGGCTGTCCGGGTGACCTTCTGGGGTGCCCTGGCCATGGGACTCACGGCAGCCGTGGGTGCACTTTTTGGTACAGTTACATCGTGATCAAATCAATAACGAAACATTCAGCAGAAAAGAGGGAAGATAAAATGAAAAAATTGTTATATATAATCGGGGGAATTGGCCTGATGATTTTAGCAGTAATGGCTCAGGATGAAAAAAGTGTTACTGTCCGGGTAAAGATCGAAAACGGAATGATTGAAGGATACCAGGATGCCAAATCAAGGCTGCAATTATTTTTAGGAATTCCTTTTGCCAAACCGCCGCTGGGAGAACTCAGGTGGAAAGCGCCGCAGCCGGCTGATAACTGGACTGGTGTTTTAGAGACCAAAAAATTTGGTCCCAGGCCGGTCCAGATCAATGTATATGGGGATATGATATACCGGGGAAACGGTACCAGTGAAGATTGCCTTTATCTTAATGTATGGACTCCGGCTAAAAAGGATCCGCAAGGACTGCCAGTGCTGGTTTATTTTTATGGAGGCGGGTTTGTGGCCGGTGACGGTTCCGAGCCTAGGTATGACGGTGCCAGCATGGCTAAAAAAGGAATAGTGGCGTTAACTGTAAATTACCGCCTGCATATCTTTGGTTTCCTGGCCCATCCGGAACTCAGTGCTGAATCTCCATATAAAGCATCGGGCAACTATGGCCTGCTGGATCAAAATGCAGCGCTAAAATGGGTGCAGAAAAACATCGCGGCCTTCGGTGGTGATCCCAAAAGGGTAACCATTGCCGGAGAATCGGCTGGCTCTATTTCGGTGAGTGCCCAGATGGCTTCGCCATTGTCAAAGGATCTGATTGCCGGGGCCATTGGTGAAAGCGGAGCTGCTATAAATCCTACCCTGGCTCCGGTGCCTCTGGCTGACGCGGAAAAAACCGGATTGGAGTTTGCCCAAAACGCCGGGTTTAATTCAATCGCCGAAATGAGAGCGTTGACTACCGATTCTCTCTTTGCTATCTACAACAAGTCAAAGCGTTTTGGATTCCCGTCGGTAATAGATGGTTATTTTTTCCCCAAAAACCTTCCTGAGATTTTCCGGGCCAGGGAACAGGCTCAGGTTCCCTTGCTGTTAGGCTGGAACTCGGCAGAAATTCCAGGTATGGCCTTTATGCAGGGCGCGGCTTACAACGATGAAAATTATATCAAGAAAGTAAAAGAAACATATCCCAATGACTATCAGGAAGTATTAAAACTTTATGCCCATGGTTCCGAAAAGGAGATCGAGTTATCGGCCACCGCCCTGGCTTCTGACCGGTTCATCGCCTACAGTACCTGGAAGTGGTTTGACCTGCACCGCAAAAACAGTTCTCAGCCGGTTTACCGCTATTTTTACAGTAAAATACCGCCTGCGGCCACTGTAAAACAGGAGAATGCACCTTTTAAAATGCCGGAGTTGATTGGTGCGCCGCATGCCTGCGAGATTCCGTATTGTATGGGGAATCTGGATATAGTGAAAGATCACCTGTGGACTGCAGATGATTTTAAAGTATCGGAAACCATGCAGGATTACTTTGCCAATTTTATTAAAACCGGTAATCCTAATGGCCTGGGTCTACCGCAGTGGCCAGTCGCGGAAGCAAACGATACCGCTCCACCGGTGATGGTTATCGATGTCGAATCTAAAGCCATCAAAGCATTAAATGATGACCGTTATCTGTTTTTAGATAAGAGTTATGGCAATAATTAAAAAATGTTTAATCCCGATCCTGATTATTTCAGGATTTATTTTCAGTTGTGAGAAAAATCCCTCTGGGGTAATAGACTCAAATTACTTCAGCTGGGATTAAACCACACCCGGAGTCCAACGAATGAGCTAGCGGATTTTAAATTCCGCTTTTGTACAGGCTGAAAAAGAAGGATTTATATATAGACTTTTGGTAATCAGGAATGGGCTATATTTGATATAATCGCTCAGTATATTTTACCATCAATTATTGAACTTTAAAGTTGTAGATAACTGGCGGGGAGTATTGATGGGACGTTGGATAATCCTGGCGAGATTTGCATTATTGGCGAGATTCATGTTAAACCAGGTTATTAGGTTCCCGGTTCGAGCAATTCTTTAGACGATAAGACAGGAGGCTTGAATGAAAAATTTGGTAAAAACTGCAAGGTCGCTAGTTTTTTCATATCTGACTCTCAGAAAAGGAATTGGATTTTTAGGTATTTCGCTTCCTTTCATCCTGTCTCTCGGCGCACTTATAGTTTTCCACAACGGGATTCAGGAATCAATCAGTAGTTATTACTATACCGGGATGAGAGATGTATTCGTGGGAATACTCTGTGCGATTGGTGTTTTCCTGTTCTCTTATAAGGGCTACGAAAGTAAAGACGATATCGCCGGGGATCTGGCTTGTGCCTTCGCTATTGGTGTTGCCCTATTCCCGACGGCACCGGCAGGAAATGTTGCAGCTCTTGCCGGGATTATCGGTATCGTGCATTTAGTATTTGCCGCAGCCTTCTTTCTTACTCTGGCCTATTTTTCATTGTTCTTATTTACAAAGACAGATTCTAAAAAGACCCCGACAAAGAAAAAAATACAAAGAAACATGGTATATAAGACTTGTGGTTATACGATGGTGATCTGTATACTGCTGATGTTGGTCGATACAGTATTACCGGAAGAACTGAGGGTCTCGCTTAAGACCTATGAACCAATTTACTGGTTGGAATCGCTAGCCATAGTCTCTTTTGGTATTTCATGGTTAATCAAAGGCGAAACAATACTGACGGACAAAACCTGATCCATCCAGCGAGTAAAAATCCACCGGCACCGTGCTGGAAGTCGTTCAGGCTGACCGTTGAATGATAACAAAAATTTAGCTGAGCGAATATGAGATATTATATAATATTATTCATTTTCTATGCTATAATTAATACTCTAGCTGCTCAAACTGACAGTTCCAATATTCTGAATTGGGCAGACAAAAGATTAGAATGGTCTGATTTTCAGGGCTCCCCGGTGGATTATTCACTTTACCACTCCGAATTAAACTTTACAATCGGATATTCCACCAAAACATATTTAGTCGAAGATACGAAAGTGACTGCCTTAATTTCCTATTGCTATATGGATCGAGGTACCTCCTGGGTTAAAAAAGAGAATATGAATGATAAATATCTAATATATAACCAGATTCAGTTTAACCTGGCTGAACTGTACTCCAGAAAATTGCAGACCCAATTGTTTTTATTGCTGAATGAAAAAAAAGAGAGACGAATAGAGGCCTTCACTTTAATATTAGAAATAAATCTTGATTGCCAGCAAAGAATAGATCAGTTGAATGAGCAAACAGAATATGGTAATGACTTCGAATCGGTCAAAGTATGGGCCGAGGAGATTGAAAAAGAATTAAAGCAGACACCACGAAAACGAATCCCGGATTTTGAAAACAGGAAAGTCGGTGTGGGACTCTGCTTTGATCTGGGTGTGGGTACATTAACCAACACCTTAAATAGGTATTTTTCAAACAATTTTAATTTGGCCTTTGGATTTGATCTGGCCTATCTGGATTGTATATTTTTTTTAAGAGCGACTCTCGGATTTTGTTCGGTAAAAAAGGATATTGAGTATAAAAATAGACAATGGCCGGAGAAATTATCGACGGGGCTAGCCATAGGTGATCTGGCCATTGGTTATCCACTGATTGATAATAAAAAATCAAGAATCATCCCATTTGCAGGTATTAACTATATTAATTTCTCACCACTGAGCAATCAGGACAAATATGAAGAACATCATATCGGTAAATTCGCTTATAGTCTTGGTTTGAATTATGACTATAAACTTATTAAGACCATTAACATTATGAGTACGTTTAATGAAAAAAGCGCTTGGTTTATCCGAACCAGAGTTTATGTTTCATTTGTGAATTATAATGATCAATTGAGGGGTACTTCGATTAATTTCACGGTCGGTTTTGGTGGGTTTGTCAGATTCCTGAGGATTAAGTAATGAATAAAACTCTAAGATCTGTTTTTATTTTTTCTTTTGTCTTAATGTCTTGTTCAAATAATATATATATCAACAGGGATAAAGTGCCTGACCAATATGTAAATCAAATCAATCATTTTTAGCGTCATACGATTGGTAAAATAATTCTGACTGATGGTACAATATATAATGCTAAGCAATTGTATCTCTATCAGGATTCATTCAAATTCAAAATAGTAAAAGGCAGCCAGTTCTTAAAATTACCACTCCGAAAAGTTCAAACAATTAAGTTTGCAAATCATACGACTGGAACTATTGTGAGATTAGTGTTAGGAGCAGGAATGGGAATTGCGCTTGCGTTTCTCGATGTAGATGATGATCCTAATAGAGCACATACAAATCGGGTAGGTATGGCAATTGTAGGGGCCCTATCTGGAGCTATATTTAGTGGTATTCATGGGGTTGTTTGGAACTATGTTTTTATAGATTAAAATTTTCTTAAATTTAAATTAAGGTTAAACACATTACTTTTCGGCCAACCTGATTATTATTCAAAAAAACTGTCAAGCGCCTGTGTATTCGGACGATATAAATCTCATCAATTGTTTAATTTCGGTCAAATTCAAGCCGACTATATATATAGTTGAAAGTCAAAACATATACTATTCAGAAATCAGTAAAACACTGGGGAAGTTACATGTCGGTGAAATGTAAGAATATCATTTTGATCTTCACAGGTACCATTTTTTCATTATTTATTCTGACAAGTGAACTGCCTGCGCAAATCAGTGATCTTAAATTTGAACATCTTTATGACGGTCTTTCGCAGAGCAGTGTGCGCTGTATCCTGAAAGACAGCAAGGGGTATATGTGGTTTGGGACTTACTATGGACTTAACAAATATGATGCCTATGGTTTTAAAATTTATAAATATGATCAAAAAGATCCCGGCTCACTGAGTGGAAATAGAATATCCTGTATTTTTGAGGATCATGAGGGTATTGTATGGGTAGGCACCTATTTAGAGGGCCTGAATGCCTATAACCGTGAAACGGATTCATTTATTCATTACCGTAATAATCCTAACGATCCTGCCAGTCTCAGCAGCGACTTTATTCGTACTATCTTCGAAGATAGTAAAGGCAATTTATGGATTGGTACTTTAAATGGTGGAATGAACCTGTTTGAACGTGCCGGTAAATCATTTAAGCATTTTCAGAAAAATCCGACTGATAAAAACTCCCTCCAGAATAACGATATCTTTTCCATTATTGAAGATCGTGAGGGAAAGTTATGGATAGGTACCAATGGCGGTGGCATTCATTTGTTTGATCCAGAGGCTAAATCGTTCAGCTATTTTAAATATACAAACGATAATCCGATGAATCTGAATGCCAATAATTTTGGCAAAATTTTAAAAGAGGATAAAAAAGGTGGTGACATATGGATTGGTACCAGCGGTGAAGGAATTTGGTTTTTCGACAAATATGAACATACTTTTAAAAATTATTCATTTGGCAAGAATAAGCAAGGATTGAATCATCAGATCGTTACCGATATTTACCAGGATGAAAGCGGAAATCTATGGATCGCCACTGACGGTGGCGGAATCAATGTTCTGGATCCGGTGAAAGAAACCTATACCTACATTCAGAATGATCCCGATGATAATAATAGCATCAGCAATAACCAGGTTTACACCATATACCGGGACGATCAGGATATCATCTGGATCGGTAATTATAACGGTGCTATTAATATTTATAATAAAAATTTGAGCAAGTTTTCCCTCTACCGACAAAGCAACCGTAATAAAAATAGCCTTAGTTTTAAATCCGTCCTTTCGTTTTGTGAAGATTATGAAGGGAAAATATGGATTGGTACGGATGGGGGCGGATTAAATCTTTTTGACCGGGAAAGAAACCTGTTCAAGCATTTTAAACATGATGAAAATAATCCAAACAGTATCGGAGGCAATGCTGTTACAAAGGTATATGAAGACAAAAGAAAAAACCTATGGATCGGAACCTATGCCGCAGGATTAATTCGTTATGACCGGGGAAAAAATAAATTTGTCAGTTATTTAAATAACCCGATCGATGACCGTACCATTAATAGTAATAATGTGTGGGTCATTTTTGAGGACAGCCGTAATAATTTGTGGATCGGTACGCTGGACGGTGGGCTGAATCTATATGACCGGGATAAAAACACATTCCGTCACTATATGCACCAAGAAGGGGATGATAACAGTATCAGTCATAATACGCTCATGGTGATTTATGAAGATAGAAAAGGAAATCTATGGATTGGTACCGAAGGGGGTGGATTAAACAAGTTTAACCGGGATTTGCAGAAATTCACACGGTATGTTCATAATCCGGACCAACCGGACTGTATACCCAATAATGATGTTAAATCCATACTGGAAGACTCTGACGGCAATCTCTGGATTGGAACTGCTGGTGGAGGATTAAGCTTGTTGGATCGGGAAACCGATAAATTTAAAACGATTACTGTTGAAAATGGCCTGCCTAGTAATGCGGTACTAGCCATAATTGAGGACAATCAGCATAATTTATGGCTGAGCACCAACAATGGATTGTGCAAATTTAATCCGAAGAAAAACACCTTTCGTAATTATGATATCAGTGATGGTCTGCAGAGCAACGAGTTCAACTATTCCGCTTTCCTCAAAAGCAGTAAAGGGGAATTATATTTCGGTGGGCTTAACGGCTTTAACATTTTCAATCCGTCAGAGATAGCTGACAATGCTCATATCCCACCGGTATATATAACTGATTTTCTGATATTCAATAAACCGCAAAACCTGCTGTGCAAAGGTTCTCCGCTACAAAAAGATATTTCCGAGACCTGTCAGATAACGCTATCCTATAAACAGTCTGTATTCTCTTTCGAATTTGCAGCGCTTAATTTCACCTCGGCCAACAAAAACCAGTATGCTTATAAACTGGAAGGTTTCGAGGATAACTGGAATTATATCGGCAACCGCAGAATCGCCACCTATACCAATATCAATCCTGGTGAGTATGTCTTCCGCGTAAAGGCCTCCAATAATGATCGTATCTGGAATGAAGCAGGGGATTACATCTCAATAAAAATAACACCGCCCTTTTGGCAGACCTGGTGGTTTAAAATGCTGTCGGTCATAGCAGTACTGGCGATAGTTTATAGCATTTATAGAATTCGAGTACGGTCTATCAAGAAACAGAAAGAAAATTTGGAACAGCAGGTTAAGGAACGAACCCAGGAATTGAACGAAAGGAATACCGAATTAAGCCAATCTAAAAAAGAAACCGATGATATTTTACAGAATGTCAAAGACGGATTATTTCTGCTGGATGAAAAATGCTGCATTGAGTCTCAATATTCTGCCGCCCTGGAGAAAATTTTTGGCGAAAGTAATTTGGGCCGGAAATCATTCCTTAAATACCTGGAGAATAAAATTAATCAGGAAATAATAGATAGTATTGCCAATTATCTGGATCTACTGTTTACTAAAAAGATTGATGAACATGTTCTCGCTGAACTGAATCCGTTGGGACAGATCGAATTACACTTTGAAGGCGAAAAAATAAACGAATCGACTTCTAAGTTTCTTACTTTTGATTTCCGGAGGATAGTTGAACAGGAAAAGACCGTCAGGATCATTGCTTCGGTTAATGATATTACGGAGAAGATTGCTCTGGAGAAAGATCTGGAAGAGACCAAGGAAGCCAGCAAGCGGAAAATGGACCTGCTGCTCAGTATCCTGAATGTAGAACCGGCCATGCTGGAGGAATTCATCAAGAGTTCGCAGGATGAAATTGACAGCGTGGATGGGGTTATTCAGGAACTGGAGCAGAAGGAATCAGCCATTGAACTGCTCGAATCTGTGTATCGTTCTATTCATACAATTAAAGGTAATGCCAGTATGCTGGAACTGGATTTCATGGCCGATCGGGCTCATCAGGTTGAAGATATGATCAACGAGCTGCGCAAAAAAAATCAACTCAAATTTAAAGATATTAAATCACTCTTAGGCGAAATAGAATCAATCCATTCGCTGCATAAGGAAGTAAAAGATCTGATTGATCAGATCAGTAAAATTCATGAACAATTCAGGCCCAAGCGGCATCACGAACATAATATGCTGATCAAATCGCTTAATAAACTGATTACCAATCTGGGAGATGAATATAATAAAAAAGTCAAATTGATATCCCAGAATTTTAAGAGTGATCTGATTCCATACGAACAACGTCTGATTTTGAGAGATGTTCTGGTACAGTTAATCAGAAATGCTATGTATCATGGACTGGAGACCGCCGAGGAAAGGCAGGAAGCAGGCAAAAAAGAAACCGGTACCATCCGGATTATCAGTTTTGATAAGGATGACCGGATCGGTATTCAGTTCGAGGATGATGGTCGGGGCATACAATATGATAAGCTCCGTGAAAAGGCAAAAGAAAGCGGCAAATGGAGCAAAGAGGAGGTTGACAGCTGGAATGACCAGCAATTAACCGAGTTGATCTATCTTCCTGGAATCACCACGGTAGATAATGCGAATATGACGGCCGGAAGAGGCTTTGGCATGGATATTGTCAAACAAAAAATAATTAAACTCGGCGGTGAGATAACGATCGATACCCGGAAAGGTAAATACTGCAAATTTATAATAGAATTGCCGAAGAAAGCGGCATAGCCAAGGCACAGAGGCACTAGGGCACTAAGTAAAAAGTCCCTTAGTACCTTAGTCCCTGTGTACCTGCGTAAAACAAAAGAATAAGCAAATCTGAAGAACTGGTCGTCGAGCGAAGTCGAGACGATCTCCAATATGTCATCCTGGATCAAGCCAGTCCGTTTTTTAAAAAAATTTATGGTTGCCTGATTGTATTTTTAATCTTAAAATCATTATATATTTTCAATTCTGTTATATTAATTATGAAACCATAAATGTATTATAACGATTAAACCTATCGTAATGGTTTTCCACATTGACTGAAAATGCGAAATATCAACGAAAGAGGGGAAATGAATCCTAATACTAAAAAAATCTTATCATATGTTGTATCAATAATAGTCGCAATTGTGGTATATCAGCTGGTATATCATTTTATGTTCAAGCCGCCGTCAATCGAAACCCAACTCATGAAAGTCGCGTCAGAGTTAAATAAAAACTGTCCGTTTATGGTCGATAGTAATACTCGCCTTGATAATACGGTTGGCGGTCCCGGTAAGTGCCTTGTCTATAATTATACACTTATCAATCATGCAGCAGCCGATTTGAATATTGTAGAATTAAAACAGAATATGATTCCGGTTTTGACTAATACAATAAAAACCAGCGAAGATATGCAGACCTTCAGAAAGGAAAAAGTCACTTTAAAATATAATTATAAAGATAAGCTGGGTGTATTTTTATTTTCGATCACCATTGGTCCGAATGAGTATGAAAGATAAATAAATAACGTGGTTAATTCCGGCACCCACTTACTGTCAGGTCATTTGGATTGAATTTTAATGGTTTAGTCTTGATGATCTTGATGGAGGTTTAATTGTGCTGAAATATTTTGTTATCTTCAAAAATATTAATATATTCATCTGGGTAATAGTAACCAGATAAAAGCGTTTTATAAATAAAATTGTAACAAAAATTATTTAATTGACAGAAGTAAAACCAAACATCTGAAGGAGATGTCATGAAAAAATTAATGTTATTGTTTGTAGTGATGCTGCTTTGCATCGGTGTGGGCTGTTCCAGTTGGAGCAATACAGCCAAGGGTGGAACATTCGGAGCTGCGGGTGGAGCAGTAGCCGGAGCGGCAATCGGAAACGCCGCCGGTAACACCGTTCTGGGAGCAATCATCGGGGCAGCCGTGGGTGGTGCAGCCGGTGCTTATATTGGACACGTAATGGATAAGCAGGCCGAAGAAATCGAAAACGATATCGCCGGGGCCAGAGTAGAACGTGTCGGCGAAGGCATCCGCATCACTTTTGATTCGGGTATTCTTTTTGACGTGGACAAATCCGATCTTAAACCGGTCAGTCAGCAAAATATAGCCAAACTGGCTGAAACCCTGAAGAAATACGAAGATACCAATGTGTTGATCGAAGGACATACTGATGCTACCGGTACGGATGAATACAATCTTAATCTTTCGCGGCTTAGAGCACAATCCGTGGCCAACTATCTGGCTTCACTTAATGTCAGTGCGACTCGTTTCACTATTATGGGTTATGGTGAATCCCAACCTATTGCTACCAACGACACGGATGAAGGGCGTGCAGCCAACCGTCGCGTCGAAATTGGCATCATGGCCAATGATAAACTGAAAAAAGTGGCAGAAGAGAAAGCAGCAGGCTGATGTTGAACTTCGTTCTTCTGCATGTCTCTCATTAAAAATTTAAATATGACCTTATCGAAGATTAGGTTGAGCGATAAGGTCATATTTTAAAGTAAACGAAGTATGATGAAATTAATCTTGGTTTAACTTTTAAATTTTAAAATCAGGAAAATTATATGCTGTGGAAAGGCAGAAGAGAAAGTTCAAATGTTGAAGACCGCCGGGGTAATACGGCCAGAAATGTCGTGGGCGGAGGAATTGGTACTATAATTGTCGTACTGACCATTTACCTGCTGGGGGGTGATCCGTCACAAATCTTAGATAATGCCCAGTTGGGCAGTGTAGATGCTTCGTCAACCTATCAGCCCACGGCCGAAGAGAATGAACTGGCCAAATTTGTATCTGTAGTTCTGGCCGAAACTGAGGATGTCTGGACCGAGTTATTCCAAAAACAAGGATCGAATTATAGTTATCCCAAGCTCGTTCTTTATTCCGGCAGTGTAGAATCTGCGTGTGGATATTCCGGGGCAGCCACCGGTCCATTTTATTGCCCGGGTGATTATAAACTGTATATTGATTTAAGTTTTTTTGAAGAACTGAAGCAGCAGTTTAAAGCACCGGGTGATTTTGCCATGGCTTACGTGATTGCTCATGAAGTGGGTCACCATGTGCAGACACTGCTGGGGATCAATGAAAAGGTGATGGCACTCCGTTCCAGACTCAGTGAGGAAGAATTTAATAAATATCTGGTTCGTCTGGAATTGCAGGCAGATTATTTGGCCGGAGTATGGGCTAATCATGTAAAAAGAATGAATATACTTGAAGAAGGAGATCTGGACGAAGCACTGAATGCCGCCAGTGCGGTCGGTGATGACCGCATTCAACGCAGCACGCAGGGATACGTGGTACCGGAGAGTTTTACGCATGGGACTTCGGCACAGCGGAAGGGCTGGTTTTATAAAGGATTCAATGCAGGTGATTTAAGCCAGGGAGATACGTTTAACGCGGAAGTATTATAATCCTGATAAACGGATTCCGCAATCACCCTGTTAAAAAACCCGTTGATATAAAACTGGAAGTCAGGTTTACTTAATAAGTAATATTTGTTAAAAATAGCCAGACCGAAGAAAGATAAAATTGTTGTTAACCCTTTGGTATGATTGTGTGACACCAAGAAAGGAGATCACATGGTAATGAGAACTACACACCGCAGTAAAACAGGAACGAAATTGTACGCGGTTCGCGACAGCAAAGGTCGTTTCAAAGACATTCAGACGTACAAAAAAGCGCATAGCATGGACATCAAACGAAAAGGCAAGAAAGAGAAATAGTACCGAAAATCGCTTCAGCCTGATCGATTTACGAGAATCTCGTTTTAAAGACTTATGTAAAATTTTTTAGCCGGTGGTCAATCCAGAGAGGTATTGGCAATCGGCTAATTTCTTTATATTAATTGAGAAACGTATCCTCACCTTCGTCCTATATTCTGTCTCCTGAAAAATAGGATATTATAGAGCAATGGACTTCTTGAAAAATATATTCAATGATATATTCTTTGCAATCACGATGGCCTTGGTAGTTTATCTACTAGCCAGATTTTAAAAAAAACCACCGAAGTATATTGATGGCCAAACGATTATATTGGAATTTTCGATAGGATTTCGTTTGATCATAATATTCATACTTTCTTTAATACCGATCATATTTTTGTTTTTAATGTTATTTAAATTTGAGAATCCAGCGGAAAGTGAAAAAATGGCCTATATAATTACGGAATTGATTTTTCTTATATTTATTCTATATACCATTCTTAGCATGATCAAGGAAAAAATATATGTTACTCCAACCGGGGTAGAGGCGTATTATCTATTCAGGAAGAATTTAAAAATGAGCTGGAATGAAATAGCAAATATTTATATCAGGAAACTAAGCAGTTCGATGGTCATCACAGATCATCGCGGCAGAAAGCTAAAAGTAAATCAATTTTTGACCGGATATAATACTTTTGTAAAAATTGTTGTTCAACGCGTTCCCTATGAAATTCATAGAAATTGTATATATGGGACGATTGAGTGCTAAAAATATTTACAAACTATTTAATAAGGGGTAATTAATTTGAAAAATATTGCCCGGCAAATCGAAAGAATTGTCGATGAAGTCAGCGGATCACTGACTAGCATGCAGTCTGATGATGTTTCATTAAAAAAGAGTCCGGATAAATGGTCTAAAAAGGAAATCCTGGGACATCTGATCGATTCAGCGGCCAATAATCATCAGCGTTTTGTGCGGGTTGGTTATGGTGCCGCCGGCACCTTTCCACCATATGATCAGAATGAATGGGTACGCATTCAGCAGTATAATGAATTGGATTGGAAAAGTCTGGTGGCTTTATGGACAACCTATAATCGTCATTTGTGCAATATCCTCGAGCGTCTCCCGGCCGAAGTATTAGCTTCACCCTGTAACATCGGCAAAGTAGAACTTGTACCATTGGAATTTGTCATCACAGATTACCTGCGCCACCTGCGGCATCATCTGAGCCAGATACTGGGAAAAGAAATATAGTCTCTTTGAATTTTGAGCGGACGGGGTTTAAAAATATGTAATTGGTAATTTCTTTCATGAGTAGGGAATCTTGTGATTTCAGATCGGAAACAAATCCTTGGATCAGCGTTAGATGATTTAAAGACGTTAAAATCATTTAGTAATTATGAGATTCATAAAATTATCTCATCTTGTATTAATATTTGTACTATAACTTGACTCCTGTCATCCGTTAAGGAATCAACAACTTGATGATGATTATTTGCCGGATTTAAAGATTCAGAATGTGAGATATTCTTTCATTTATTTTGACAGAACTACTCCAGATCACGTTCCACGACAAGCTATGGGATTATATGTAAAGGATCTTGAATTTTATATAATGATTAAAAACATCGGGACTGCCGATTGGGAAGAAGATCTGTGTATTTATTATAATCTTGATCAAGGCCGGGAACAGGACGTAATCAGGATTGAAGACCTGGATATTCCTTATGCGCAGCAGGCCGAAGTATATTTTACATTAAAAATTTTAATGCGACGACCCAAAATAGCGACCATTATTATCAATCCAGCCGATGCTGATTCTACAGACGGGTGTGAATTCGTTAAAGAAGCTTTTTACAATAATAATATTGTCCAGATTGATTTTGATAAATAAATAATTAGTTTAAATGATATTCTTTTAAAAAATCACAATACCAGGCTCCATAAATCTCTACCATTCCTACACCAGGTGCAAAAATATAACCGACTTTATCATCAACTGCTCCTTGATCATTAAAGTACCGATCTATACAAGTAGTGAATTTTCCTGTCGGAGTACTGACTGTAACATTTTTCTTTACGGTTACAATATAGCAATTGTTTTCAGTATCACTTAATAATCATTTACTAAATTCAAGACCAGCTGGCATTGGGCACCATGGTAACTAATGCCAGCTTACAGGTTCGTACAATGTCCCCCAGTTAAATTTCTGGAAAGGAACATTTCCAATTTAACAGCTGGCCTGTAATCGCCTTGGGCCGGCATTACTTGTTGCTAACTTTTATATTATTAATCACTTTCATAGCATCGGTGTTGAATTCAGCCAAGACTCCTGCCCAGCCTCTGAGTGATTCACTGTCCAGGTTCCCTTCCAGTGTGATATCCGGACCTTTGACCACGATGTGGACGGGTGGATACGGCATATAAGCGTAATTTTCAAACATGGGATCGTTGTAAATTGCACGCGCCGCCTCGAATCGGATATTATCGGGTCCCTGGTCAAACTGAATTTGATTATCTATTTTTTGAACATTTTTGATCTTTTCGACTATGGTCTGAATTTGCTTGGCTGTCCAGGGTAAATGCCCTGATCCCTTCAAAGTGATACTGCCATTATTTGCTTCAACGGTGACCCAGTCAAAGATCGAGTAAAAAACGTAACCGTTGATCCGGTCCTGGACCGTTTCCGCCAGCATAGAATCGGGGACAGTGGAAAATTTCACCTTCAGCTCGTTGACCACGGCATAGGTTTCCTCTACGTTTTTTACCTCCCGCTCAGCACGTTTCCTGGCATTAATTGTGGATACTTCACCTTTCAAGGTGACCACTTTGCCGGTAACGGATACCTGAATATTGTTGTTCGTCAGCAGTCCTTTCTGGGCCAGATGATGCTCGATCATGGCTTGCGGCGTGGCTTCGCCTTTTTTCGCCTCCTGTGAAACCGCCAGCATCTGAAAAGCGAAGACCAATAAAATTGAAGTGATGATGACAAGTTTCGTTTTCATGGCTATTCTCCTTCTTTAAAACCATTGGGATTATACCAGATATCGATTTCTTTTGTTCCATTTTTCGACGTTTTTTTCTCCAAATCCAGGAGGCCGTACTCGATTCCGCAATTAACCTTAGAACCTGGGCATAACGGTGAGTTATTGAACTGTCCGCCAGAGCACAGATCACCGCACTGCCCACAATCACCCCGTCACAATACGGCGCAAATCGCCGCACATCGGATTTCGTCTTCGGCTACCTATTCCCGTATTCACCTGGGATATTATTTTCAGCTGGTTAAAAATTTTCACTGTATACACAGAGAACAGATAAAGAATCTATCACAAATTTGAACTCGCCCCGACTTCATTGGGGTTCAAACATAAATTCGCGAATTAAAAAGATATCTATAATTTCTAAAAGTAAGTAGCAATGAACTGTGTAATACCAGCTAAACGATTTATAGCTGTTGGGTCAGCGTCCATATAGAATTGAGAGTCAAAATGTTAGAATTACTTTAAATAAATAATTTTTTGAATTAAAGAATAGGTTTTGTTTTTCAGGTTACATAGATAGATACCACTAGCCAGATCCTGTGGGGTCCAGGTAATATTATATTTCCCTTTGGGTTGAATACCTGAAAAGAGAACTGAAACTTGCCGGCCTAAAAGATCATAGATAATAAGGTTTACTTGAGTTGATAAATTAAGATTATATCGTATGACAGTTGAATTATTAAATGGATTTGGATAATTTTGTTCTAACAAAAATGAACTTGTTACTAAGGGATTTATTGCTTCGGTTGACGTAATATTACCATATGTAATGCCGGAAATACAGCATCCACAGAGTCCTGATCCTACACCTCCATCAGCCAATGTTGATAATAATCCGATCCCTTCGCATAGCAATTCTCCATAGTATGGAGAGGCATGTAAAGTATCATCAATGAAAAAATATAGAACCGGTAATAATCTACGCTCTATACCAAATACAATATCAATATAGGATGTATCAAAACGTATTTCACCTTCCTCCGTAAGCCAATACGATGATGTAGTAGTATCGGAAAGCCGGTATTCTAGTTTCTCTTCACCAGAAGTTGTATCAAGTGAATATATATCCCCGGTTGAATCAATCCGTTCATAAGAATTCCCATAGGCAGGAAATTTAAAATATCTTTTAACGACTGAATGGTAAAATTTTCCTGAAATAATTGTATCTCGACCGACAGAAACACCACTGGTATCCCATGGAATTCCTCCCCATTCATAATCAATATATTCCCAGTAATCATTTTCACTTAATGGATAGAAATTTGAACCGTTCTCTTTATTACTTAATGTTTGTGCAATTGACAAAAATTGAAGGGAAGTTATTATTAGAATTAAATCAAAAACAATTCGTTGTTTTTTCATTATCTTAACTTTATGCAATTACTTCAACATTAAATTTATATT
>CAYSHN010000012.1:0-19388 GCA_964430815.1 uncultured Calditrichota bacterium
TAAAAAAGGCGATAATACTTTCCGAAAATTTATTATTATCAGGTGATTCAAATCATTGGGAGAATAAAATGTATCACAAATGTCAGAAAACATATACTTCATTCCTGGGATTAATGTTGTTATGTATCATATTAATTACTTCCTGGGCCTGTGACAGTTTGCTACCAGAGAAGTTTAGTGAAAAGGAATTTGATGCTGAGGTGATTGATCAACAAGCCTGTTTTTGGTTTACCGACACAACTGTCATCCCCAATACTATTCGTACGCGTATTTTAAGTACGGTGGTAGACACTGCCTGGACAGATTTAAGCTGGGCAGATTCAAGCGATAATAAAATAATTTTTGCCTATTATGATCACGTAATCGATAGTTTACAGAAACAGATTCTAATCAGAGATACCTTAATATCGATAGAGTATCCTGCGAAACAAAAAGTATCATATGCTCTTTTGGATATAGCATCGGGTGAGACAAGGGATATTTATATATATACCAGTATGGAATATACAGAAGATAATATCAACGATTATATAACTGTCCAATTAGTAAACCGTGACACGTCTGTGGTGAACGCTTCGACTGACCTGGCGTATGAAACCGTATCTTGCTGTACCGACACTTTGTTAATCGCTGAACAAGTTCGGATCGTTCCTATAATTAGAGCACGTTTTAAGCTTCATCTTGCAGAAGATGTTTACGTGGTTCGATTTATAGTCAGCAGGACTGAAGCGATTGAATCATTTAAGATTACTGTTTTATCAATATAAATAATATGTCAATTCCAAAAGGAGAATAAATAAAGTGAAACGATTAAAAATAACATGCTTGACGGCAATTATACTAATCGGATTGCTTTCATCCCTGTCCTACGGGCAAATCAAATGGGCACAAGCCGGTTTCAATTTTCTCAGTGTATCTTCTGATGCCAGAGCCGGTGCCATGGGCGATGCTGTAAACTCTCTTTCCGGATATTCAGGTGCTTTATTTCATAATCCGGCGACCATGGCTGAATTACCAACTTTGTTAAATTTCAATTTTAGTACGAATTCCTGGATTGCCGATATTGATTATTTAGAGTTCAGTATGATGATTTCCCCCTATACTGGAAAATATGGAGTAATCGGTTTAAGCCTGCAGTCTGTTAACTATGGTGAATCACAAGGGACCATGGTGTGGCCTAGTGAAAAAGGCTTTATCGATACTGAGGTTATGAAACCTTCTGCTTTAGCTATCGGCGTTGGTTATGCGAAAATGATTTCTAATCAGTTTGGAGTGGGCGCCCAGGTCCGTTTTGCCTATCAATCACTGGGAAAAAGTACGGTTCCCTCAGGTGGTGCTTCTTTGATCACCAAACAAAATGTAGCCGATGCTATAGGATATGATTTTGGTACGATTTACAAAACGGGTATTAAGAGTCTGGCTTTTGGTATGTCGGTGCGGAATTTTTCAAAAGAAGTAACCTATGAAGAAGAAGGATTTCAATTGCCTTTGCTTTTCACTCTGGGGATTTCAGCTAATCTTTTTGATTTCGTGAAAGTTTCCGGACCGGAACAATCATTTCTTCTTTCCGTAGATGTAACTCATCCCAGATCCCATCCGGAACAGGTTAAAATCGGAGCGGAATACCTATTGATGAATATACTGGCCTTAAGAGGAGGTTACATCACTGGGAACAGCGAAGACGGCATCACATTCGGTTTAGGAGTTTCTACTACCGGTTTAGGTATTACATCTCTGGGTAGTCTCAAACTTGATTATTCTTACACACCATTCGGGGTGTTTAATAATGTCCAAAGAATTACCGTATCTTTATCAATGTAATAACAATAGAATGGTGCAAATATGAAAAATAAAAAAGTTTTATTTCGAATTCTTAGCATAATTACTCTTCTCTTCTATTTCTGTGCGTGTAATAATTTTAATGATCCTGAAAAGATCTTAAATCCTATCAACGCTGTAGAACCAACGATTTCAGGTATCGATCCAACCGATTCTGCTCTGGCTGGAATCAATGGAAGAGAAATTACTATTTTAGGAACAAACTTTTCAGCAGATCCCAATTTAAATTCTGTCTATTTTGATAAACAACCGGCCCTGATAAAAAGTTCAACTCAAAATCAGATAGAGGTTTATCGTCCTGCAATATATGGTGATTCACTGACCGTTGAGGTTACTACCAATCCGGCGGCATATACTATAGTGACGTATGATAAGAAATATAAGATCGAAAGACCTTTTTATCCTTATATTTCCGAAACCGTATCTCAGTATTTTGCTATGGACATTGATGAAAATGAAAATCTGTATATTGGCAGTAAACAGGTTATTTATCAAATTCAACCGGCAGTGGATACCATAATGATCTACAAAAATCTGGCGAAAGATTTTATAAAAATTACGGATTTGAAGTTAGGTCCTGACGGTTACTTGTATATACTGGCCTCAAAAAATAATGTGTATCGTGTTTCAGCTAGCACAGAGTCCGAAACATATGTTACACTTACCAGTGTTACGGAGAAAATGGATTTTGACCAGAATCAAAATATATATACGGGCTATAAAAATGGAATTGATGTAATTAAAGCAGATAAGAGTGTCAATTCCAGTGGTCTTTATGCCGGTGTTTTTACAATCAAAGGAATACGGGTGTATAACGGTGCTGTTTATACAAATGCAGCTTATACCGGAAAAGACACCTTGTTTACCTCTAAAGAGGCAATCTGGAAGAATAGTATTCTGGATGCTAATGGTACACTGGATACACTCAAGCAGATTGTGTTCGATCTCAGTAATTATGCAGATCCGCTATTAAATACTTGTGTAATAAGTTCTTTTGATTTCGATGCTAATGGTACGCTTTACCTTATTCTAACAAAAAAAAATGTGTATCTGTCTCATTATTTGTATGTTTTAGAAAATGGTATACTAGTACCATTTTATCGAGACAATATATTACCTAAAAGATTAGATCATATAGTTTGGGGATCTCAACAGCTGGCCTATGTGAATCGAGGTTTCACTGTTATGTCGGCTGATTCAATACATGTTCTGCGTATGAACATGGGTATTGAAGGTGCACCATACTATGGGAGATGATCAACTCTTTAGATAAAAGGTTAATATCAAAGTACAGAAATGAAAAAGATGTTACCCCAATAATCTTAAAGCGTGTACAAGTTTAGCGTCTGCGTCCGAAATGGCGCAGGCGCTTTTTTTTTAACTTATTCGAACCATCAGCCAGTAAAACCCTTAATGTGTCAGGAGAATAATATGGAGAAAAGCATGAGCAAATTAATATTATTTATATTTATTATTTTTATTTCATCGTTTTCCCCTTGCTTAACAGTTTTTGCTCAAAATCTGAACTTACTGGAAAATCCTGGTTTTGAAAAGAAGTCAATTGAGATCTGGACCGAATTAGATTCCTGTCAGATTAAACTATATGATTTAAGCATGCATTCGGGGAAACGTTCTCTGGCTTTTTATCCTCTGAAAGATGGTGCAGGAATTAGTGTGGATATCTCAGCGATCATTCAACGGGGATATAGATACAGATTCTGTGGATGGTTCCGTAATCTCGAAGCAGGCTGGGGACAGGTGGATGTCATATTAATGTACAGGCAAAAGGAAGATGCTCAACAAATTAACCTCGGTAGGGTTGACTGTGATAAAGATGTGTGGAACAGAATATCGGGTGAATTCATGGTACCAGAAAAGGCTGATTCAACAGGATTGCAACTGGCCATTAAAACTGCCTGGGGAAGAATTGCATTTTTAGTGGACGATTTAGAACTTCGACCCGCACTTGAGATACAGATTATTCGTTCTTCTCCTATTAGCATACCAGCCATCGTATATCGGTTCGGTCCGCCGAGTCAAAAACGCTCTCAACTCCAGGCTCAGGTCAAATTATTTGATCAGCGGAATCAATCCCTAACGCAGTACAACCAGACTCTGTATACTTTGCGGCAAGATTCTCTACCGGCAGGATTTTATCGTTTGGTGGCTACGATAATCGATGTAGATAAACAGGAGTTTACTCACGAGAAAATCTGTTACTATGGAATGATAAAGTCATTAACCATCGGTTTGGAAAATCAGGTAAAAAATATTTTTGCTGATCAAGATCTAAACCGCTACCAAGGCTGGATACGATATCTACAATACCTGGTCTCTATATGTCAAAACCAAGATGGTGCCGAGGCCGATCAAACGCTTCAGGCACTTTTCCGACTAAACCGCTGGGTACAAGACATACGTACAAATCCGAATATTCTGGATACCCTTTCAAGCGTTCAGGAATGGGCCTACTTATCCTGGGTCGATGATTCAGGGCAGCCCTTTAAGCTGGCTATACCTTCCGGCTACGATTCTAAAAAAACCTACCCGCTGGTAGTGGTTATGCACGGTTATGGCGGCAATCATATGGAGTATTCAGGCGGGGTAAAAAGTAATCCTGATTATTTCGAACTTCATGTTTTAGGACGGGCCCGGGGTGGCGGATATGTGGATCTATCTGAAGCTGATGTCCTGGCAGTCGTGGAGTATGTGCAAAAAAACTGGAGCATCGATAAACGGCGAATACATTTAACCGGCGCCAGTATGGGAGGCGGAGGCACATTCCGTTTAGCAACACGGTATCCTGATCAGTGGGCTTCCGGGCGACCGGTATGTGGCTATGGTTCTGATTTACCGATACGGAATGCCCGATATGTTCCGATTTATTCTACACACAGCCAGGATGATCCAACTGTACCGGTGCTTGGATCCAGGGCCCCTTTGCAAAAATTGATCAGGGCCGGTGGAGAAGTGATTATCGATGAAACTACTGGGTTACAGCATGCGGCCTGGAATTATGCTGAAGGTAATAACCGCGCTCTACAGTGGATGTACCATCAGGTTTTACCGGAATTTAATGATATAAAATATATGGAATATACAGCTGTCGATCGGCAGGCTTGTAGCGCATACTGGTTAAAAGTTGCTGAATGGGGTAATTCTCCTGGCCCGGCTTATTTTCAAGCCAGGGCTGGTCTACAAAACCAGTTGTATCTCCGACTGGAAAATATAAACCGGTTGCTGATAAAAATCGTCGATGCTCCGATCGATAAAAAACTGGATTTAAATGTATCGGTGAATGGTGGGGTTCCTTTTAAAATAGCGGCTCCCTTGGCTGATTCAATATTTATTATCACTGAAAACGGAAAATGGTCAGCTGGTATAGAAAAACTCGATCCAGCTGGAATTGTTTTACATACGGCCGGTGGAGTGCATAATCTCTATCATAACGAACCTTTGTTGATTGTATACGGTACAGGGGGCGATCCAACCGTACAACAATTTCTGGCCCAGGCCGCCCTTGCTGCCAGCAAAAGCCCTGGTCCGATGTGGGTGGGTGATCAGGGTGATATTAAAGAAGGTGTACCTAATCATCAGTTACTCTATGGTCATTTAAAAATAAAACCTGATACAACTGTCACTACAGCAGATTTAAAAAAATGTAATCTGCTGTTAATCGGAACAGCGGAAGAAAACCAAATTGTACAGCAAATGTCTAAGCAATTACCGGTTCAATTCGGTAAAGAAATAATCTGCTCGGACGGTGTTCGCCTTCCCGGTACTAATAGCATGCTGGGATTGTATTATTATAATCCGCTGGCTTCCGATAAACTTATATATTGGGTTGCCGCAGATAATCCTGCTGATTACAAACCCTATAATCTTCTGATGCAACTGCAAAATAATAATCCTTGCGGAACGGATCTGCTAGTTGTTCGGGATAGTCCTCCTATGCTTATTAAGGTCCGCTCTTTTGACAGTCGTTGGAATTGGAGTAATGCTTTTAACAATTCTGCCAGGATTGCGGCTGATGAGAATACCTTTGGGGATGTCTTCCGTCGTATCGCTGAATCTATCAGGAAAGTCAGCGGATCTGATTTTTCCTTACAACAAATTCAAGCCTCACCGGAATTTCAGGCCGGCATGCCTGGACTGACTCAATGGTCCGATTTCGCTGCTCTTTATCCAACGACACCGATAGCCGTGGTGCAGATAAATGGAACCCGCCTGCTTGGGTATCAACAGGCTATATCTGAACGGGGATTAAACCTTCGCTTTTATCCGCTGGTGGATCAGGCTATCAAACCTGAGCGCAACTATCAGGTTTCCTTACCGTCTTCGTATTATGAAATTCAGCAACTGATCAATCTGCAACCATTTGTTCCTGATTCTTTCGAAATCATGAATACAACGGTGTTTGAGGCCATGCGGCAAATGTTGTTTTAAAAGCGGATTTATCGGGTCGATCTATGTAATAATTATCTTTGTAAATCGAAGATTAGTGAAAGTGAATTCGCTAGGAGTAGTGATGGAACTTTAGATACACTAATCTTTTTATCCAACCCGTTTCACGGACTATCTCTTTAGCCTAGCTATCCTCATATTTATTAGAAAGTTGCCGATTATTTAGAAAATGAATTGATGACCTGAATTATCTTCCACAGGGGGGTAAGCTTATCTCAATGTTTGGTATTTCCGGGAATAATTTAAAATCTGTAACTGAGATACCTGATAAGACATATAAATTCTTGTTTTGTTCCAATATGATTTCTTTCCGCTTTTCCCAAAATCTTTGGAACCAGGATATGGGAACTATGTGGTCATGGTCGAAAGAAGTTCTCCACAAAGCGTCTGTATTTCACTTGCTGCTCATAAATTATGCATCATTATTATACGAATACTTTCGCCCCTGGGGGAAATGGAAATGAAACTATTTCTGATACCACTATTTATTTTGATACCGCTTGTCAACCTGCTGGCTCAAAAGATAAATTTTGAGCATCTATCGGCCCAAGATGGTTTATCCCAGGCGACTGTAACTTGTATCGACCAAGACAATACCGGGTTTCTATGGTTTGGAACATACGATGGTTTAAATCGCTATGATCGTGAAGGCGAACAATTCCTTCATTATCGTCATAATCCTGAAGATACTAATAGTATTAGCCATGATGATATTCAAATGTTAAAAATAAAAACTGATGCACAAATCTGCTGTTTACCGTAGTATCCAACTTGTTTTTTTAAAAATAAAATGTAGTGTTACAAACCAACTACGGAGAACAAAACCATTGTCCACCCGGGTAGGGACAGTATTGATGTTGGGTCTTTTGGTTTCTTCAGGTTTTTCTCAACAAGCAATAGGTATTTTTAAACAAGACAATGATGTAGGCTCGGTCAATATCCCTGGTTCTGTTATCTATCAGGCGGAAACACAGGAATATATCCTTGCCGGCTCGGGTATCAATATGTGGGCTGATTTTGATGAATTTCATATGGTCTGGAAACAATTGAGTGGTAATTTTATTTTGAACGCTCAAGTTGAATTCCTTGCTACGGGTGTGAATCCTCATAGAAAAATGGGTTGGATCGTCCGCACCAGCCTTGATTCAAATGCTGCCTATGTTGATCTGGCCGTGCATGGCGACGGATTGACTTCCTTGCAGTTCCGAAGAACCCGGGGCGCTAATACAGAAGAACTTCGATCCTCTGTGAACGAACCTGACGTAATTCAACTGGAAAGAAAGGGATCTTCATACACCATATCTGTGGCACGCTATGGTGATCCTTTGGTCAGCACACAACTTTCTGATTTAAACCTGGGTGATACCGTTTATGTGGGCTTGTTTGTTTGTTCGCATGATGAAAATGTAATTGAAAAAGCAATCTTTCGTAATGTCCGGATCATTATACCGGCCCGGCCTGACTTTGTGCCCTATCAGGATTATCTGGGTAGTAATTTGGAAATACTGGATATTGAAACTGGTTACAAAAAAATAATCTACCGTTCGCGGGAATCGTTGCAAGCGCCAAATTGGACCCCTGATGGAAAAGCGCTGATTTATAACAGCAAGGGATTACTGTATAAATTCGACCTGGCGCAAAACGAACCGGTGAAAATAAATACGGATTTTGCTATTAATAATAATAATGACCATGTAGTCTCGTATGATGGCAACATGATTGGAATCAGCCATCATGATCAGAATTATGATAATCAGTCCATAATCTATATTTTACCGGTACAGGGAGGGATACCCAAACAAATTACTGCCCTTGGACCATCCTATTTACATGATTGGTCGCCCGATGGCAGGTTTTTAATATATACCGCTGAACGGCAGGGGGATTATAACATTTATAAAATTTCGACTAAAGGGGGGAAAGAAATACGACTTACCCGTTCCAAAGGGCTGGATGATGGCTCGCAATTTACACCTGATGGAAAATTTATCTATTTTAATTCTGTTCGCAGTGGATCAATGCAAATCTGGCGCATGAGACCGGATGGCAGCGAGCAAGAACAGATCACTAATGATACATATAATAACTGGTTTCCCCATATATCTCCGGATGGGAAATGGATAGTTTTCCTCTCCTACTCCCCGGATATAAATCCAAGTGATCACCCGTTTTACCAGCAGGTTTATCTTAGATTGATGTCTCGAGCAGGGGGTACACCTAAAATTATTGCCTATGTTTACGGAGGACAGGGTACCATCAATGTATCCTCCTGGTCGCCGGACAGTAAAAAAGTGGCTTTTATCAGTAACACAGATTTTAAATAAAAATAGTTTAAAGCCTGCTGATAATCAGGCTTACGGATTAAAGATGGAATTAAAATTATAAAAGCGGAGAATTAGTGTGCAAATGTACAAATACGGATTTTTATTTTGCCTCTCATTTGTTTTAATAATTACGATTCACATCAGTTCAGCCCAGACATCCGGGAATTTTGATACACCGGTTGAACTGATAGATGATGGTTTTCTATTTGTAGAAGGGCCGCTGTGGCGGGATGGGGTATTGCTATTTAGTGACATACAGGCAAATACGATCTACCGCTGTGTACCAGATTCTGGTTCAACAGTTTTTCACACCCCCTCCGGTAACTCGAATGGGCTGGCCCTGGATTTAGCCGGTAATTTGCTTCTGGCTCAGCAGGGGAAACGTCAGGTCGTCAGGTTGGAAGCGAATGGTTCAGAAACAATTCTGGCTGCTCTGTATGATGGTAAAAAATTGAACAGTCCCAACGATATCGCAGTGAAGTCTGACGGGGCCATTTTTTTTACTGATCCGCCTTATGGTATCAATTCCTCTCAGGAAGAATTGGGTTTCTATGGGATATTTAGACTAAGTCCTTCCGGATCACTGCAATTACTTGATGCAACATTAAACCGTCCTAATGGTATTGCTTTCTCTCCGGATGAAACGAAATTATATGTCAGTGATGCTGAAGCACGCCGGATTTATGTCTGGGACGTGCTGGTGGATACCTTGATTGTCAATAAACGACAATTTGCATATATGAGTCCTGCCGGGTATGCAGATGGAATGAAGGTCGATGCAGCAGGGCATCTTTTTGCAACAGGTCCATTAGGTATATGGGTATATAATGCCGAGGGAAGCATACTTGACACTATCCTGGTGCCCGGGCAAACAACCAATTGTAATTGGGGCGATGCTGATAGGCAGACTTTGTACATCACTTCCGGAACAGCCGTATACCGGATCCGTAATGTCTATACCCGTATTCCCAGTCATGAGCAGGGTCAGCTCCGGACCGAGTCATTTCAACTTTATGGTAATTATCCCAATCCATTTAATCCGTCAACTTGTATTGAATTTTCCATTCCTCGGCCTGAAAAAGTCGGGCTGATGGTATTTGACGTTTTGGGCGGAAAAGTTAGAACCTTAATCGACGGTATCGTCCATGCCGGTTTAACAATGAAAGAATGGAACGGTAAAGATGAAATCGGAAACCCGGTCGGCAGCGGTTTATATTTTTACCAGATACAAACCCAGTCCGGTTTTAAGCAAACACAAAAAATGATTTTATTGAAATAAATTTCATAATTGTCTGACAACGATAACAATCTAGCACTAAACAATATAAATCAAACAGCCCTGACTCAAATCTGTTCTACAGCGCTGGAAAAATTCTCCCGTGATTATAACCGGTTTCGGTATAACGGGATATCCTGTTATTCTTTAACGAGTATGGTAGTTCCGGTTTTTTCTAATTTACCTTTTTCAATACCCGTAGCCAGTATATTTGAATATTCAGTCTGGATCTCCTGTGATAAATCATTTCCTTTTAGGGCATGGTCCAGGATGCCATTGGCTTTCTGATCTATATAAATTGAAATATTGGGAGTTCCTGATTTTTTATCTATGATTTTAAATTCATTAAAAGGATCTGCATTTATCGGGCGGAAACTTTTAATTTCATAGTCGCAATCTGTATTCTGCTGGTAATATTGCCGGGTTGTCGGAGAAGTCACCTCCAGTTTATTTGACTCGCTGAGTTTAGTCAGGCCAAAATCATAAACCTTTTGCGCATCAGAAAGATCTATTTCTCCGATAACGATTTGATCTAATATTCGATCCTGATCAAAATCTGCCGCTATAAATTTTTTCCCGATGACTTCGTTGTAGGAAATTTTCTCGCCGGATGAACGAATAGTACGAATACGGTATTCCTCACTATTATAGGTAAACACATATTGTGCCACACTGGGTTGTGGCTTAATACAGCCATAGTAATAGGCCGCACTAGTAAAAAAAGCAAATCCGATTACCGTAGAAAATATTCGTTTCAGATTTTGAAAATTAAAAAGAAAATTTATCATGGTTTCTCCTCCTAGGTTTTGATGGACTGTCTATCGAAAATTCAGACGTGAATTAAATCATTGCTAACTTCATATTATTCAATCAGATACCTTGAATAGGAAGGATATTAAAAATAATTTATATATAGATAATCTTCATAAACAGGGTACCTGGCTATTATTTTTTTCACTCTGATTATTTACGATTGGCATCAGAATAAGTTGCTACTTTGGGAAAATATCATTAAAGCTACTTTACTCCGTCACACCCTGAATTAAATACTAGCTGGAGGATTTTTAATAATATATCATATTTTCAAGAAATAATTCTTTGATTCCCATCAAATCTTCCCTTACTTTTATCACTAAATTTGGATTCAGTTTATTGATTTTAAGCGATCATTTTGTTTATTTTAAACCATATAGACCGATATTGGATTATCTGTATAAGTTTGTGATATCAGCCGGTACTCAAACGATGTTGTACTCTATTTTACATAATTATCTGGTGGTGCGGATCAATCATACTATTTGGATTTGAATTATAGAGGGTATATAAATCAGGAGAAAGATTTATGAGCAATGGTTATACGAAACTGGCCGTAACTGAGAAAATTGGATATGGATTTGGTGACTTAGCTTCTTGCCTGTTCTGGCAGACCATTACCTTGTATCTGCTTTTCTTTTATACCGATGTATTTGGTTTGGCAGCTGGTGCGGCCGGTACCATGATTGCCATCTCCAGAGTATTGGATGCGCTTTTTGATGTTGGTATAGGAATGACGGCGGACCGTACCAGTACACGCTGGGGTAAATTCCGACCCTATTTATTATGGATGGCGGTCCCCCTGGCGGTATCAGCAGTACTGGCATTTTCCACACCGAATTTTGGAGCTACAGGAAAATTGGTTTACGCCTATATTACATTTATCTTTTTTATGTTTATGTATTCGGCCATTAATATTCCTTATACCGCTTTACTGGGTGTGATCAGCGGGGACTCTTCAGAACGAACGAGTGTCGCCTCCTTTAAGTTTATTGGGGCCTATCTGGGCGGATTTATTGTCTCCATAACGGCTCTGCCGCTAGCCATCTATTTTGGGCAGGGAAACGATGCCAAAGGATGGCAAATGACCCTGGGCGTTTACGGTATCGCTGCCGTGGCCTTGTTTATAATTACTTTCCTCTCCACCCGTGAACGGGTTCAACCAATCGCCAAAGAAAAGACATCCATAAAAAATGACTTGAAAGACCTCTCAAAAAACTTGCCATGGATGATGTTGTTTCTGGTAACGATACTTTTTATTCTATTCGTATGTATCCGTATGAGTGTCACCGCACACTATTTCAAGTATTATGTCGGAGAGCAAGTAATCCCTTGGTTGACTCAGCTGGTCAACTTCCTACTAGGAATAATCAACCTGCCGATAGGTTGGATCGGCAAAGAAATGATTGCCCCATTGGCTGAAACACATGCCTATGGTTTTGAAGTATTGACCTCCATTTTCAACGGGCTCGGGCAAGTTTTGGCTTTAGTAGGAGTCGCTCTGGTTCCATGGTTTTCGCGACTTGCTGGAAGGAAAAACGCGGTGATCATTCTTATGGTCGGGGCATTGATTTGCACGGGTAGTTTTTATTTCTTTAAACCGGAAGACGTACTGCTGATATTAATTTTTCAGACTATCGGTTCAATGATGGGTGGGCCTATCTCCACGCTGCTATGGGTTATGTATGCTGACACGGCTGATTATTCTGAATGGAAGACAGGTCGGAGAGCCACGGGACTTGTGTTCTCGGCATCCATCATGTCGAACAAGCTGGGATGGGCCATCGGCAGCATGATTGCTGGTTTAATTCTGGCCTGGACTGGATTTCAAGCACATACCATACAGAATTTAGACGTGCAGAATGGTTTGAAATTAATGATGAGTATTATACCGGTTATTACTGGATTGGTTGCTTTACTGATTCTTATTTTATTCTATAAAATAGATGAACCGACCTTGAAAAAAGTAAAAGCAGATCTGGAACAAAGACGGGTAACCGGCGGTGATAAAAATTAAGGAGCAGGGGTCATGAACATTCAATTCCTGGATCCGTTGACCAGGGCCTGGGCACGGATGAAAAAAGCACTTTTTAAACCATTGGACCTTAAGAAATGGTTTGTGGTAGGATTCACTGCCTTCCTTTCCGGATTAACCGATTTTGGCGGTAACGGTGGATCGGGTACCAAGGGTGGAGAGGATATAGATTGGGATGATCTGATGAATTTTCCACAAACTGCGCGGGATTGGTTACAGGATAATCCCGAATGGTTTGCTCTTATTGTTGCTGGTATATGTGTGGTACTGGTACTTATAGTTTTATTTGCCTGGTTGAGTTCCCGGGGCAAATTTATGTTTTTAGACAATGTGATCCACGACCGGGCTCTGGTTATGAATCCCTGGCGCGAATTCAGAATCCAGGGTAATTCACTGTTCACCTGGTTCCTGATTTACATATTTACTGTTCTCACTGTCCTTATTCTTTATCTGGTTAATTGTTATAATTATCTTTATGATCTTTATGTCAATAACCTGGATGGAAAAATACTGCTGTTCCCGGCAATCTGGATAATACTCGGATTCCTGGTTCTCATGGTGGTGTCGTCATTTATTAACCTGCTGCTGTCCGATTTTATAGTACCGCTTATGTCTAGATACCGGTTGAGTACCAGTGATGCCTGGCATATGTTCTTACCTTTACTGTATTCCCATTTTGGCTACTTTCTGGGTTATGCCATCATGGTACTTTTTATATACATCCTGGTTGTAATCGGGATTATTGTGGCCGGATTGTTCACCTGCTGCTTAGGTTTTCTGTTATTGGTCATCCCGTACATAAGTTCGGTTGTTCTCTTACCGGTTTCATATACAATGCGGGCATTCAGTGTCGAGTTTCTGGAACAATTTGGTCCGGATTATCAAATATTTCCCAGAGTTATCAACTAATAAATTTTTGTAGTGAATCAACCACAGCAAAAAAGTAATAATATGCAATGATCAAATGTGCACAGTGTAAACAGGAATTAGGTGGTAAGCAAAGAGAAGAGATGATTGCCTCCATTTCAGGCAGTATCATGGGGGATGAATATATAGATACCTATTTTTATTGCGCTAAATGCGGGGTATATACTTTAGAGGTTTATCATGATCGGTTCACCGGGCCGGAGGAAATTTCAGTTCAGGGTCCTATAACTAAAGCAGCAGGGGATAAAAAGGTTGAACTGATTAAACAATGTTCAGAACCCTGGAATAAAAAATGCCGCTGTGCCGCCCACCGCTCATACTTTGGGGATTGGTTAGATTAAACTCAAATTCAGTCATACGAAATTTGAAGATGCTTTGACGTTAATTCAGTTCGCTATAAAGCATCATTATCTTGGAACAAAATTAACATAACCAGTATTTAATAGTATTAATACGGATTTTAAGTAAATCTCAAAGACGTTATTTGACTCTAAACGAAAAGCAGGCACGAAATAATAAATCAGGCAGGGCCTAGGAGGTTAAAATGTCAAAGAGCATAATTAAATATTCAATCGGAATAAGATTAGCCATCATCGCATTTTTGACCCTGATCCTATTGATCCCTGCCCTGATGATTCAATCTTTAATCACAGAAAGAAAAGAGAGAAGAGATTCTGCTGCCAATGAGATCAGTGAGAAATGGGGAAACAGCCAGACTCTGACTGGGCCGGTATTGAGTATACCTTATTATTCTTACCTGAAAGATGACAATAATAATCTGATTCGAAACATTAATTATGCTCACTTTCTGCCCGAAGACCTGCGGATAAAGGGGACAATTCAACCTGAAATACGATACCGTGGGATATATGAGGTTGTAGTATATAGTAGCAAGTTGAGTTTCAGCGGTGTATTTAATCCTCCCGATTTGAATGATTTAAATATACCTGTTCAAGATATAATTTGGAAAGATGCGCTCTTATCAGTCGGGATTAGCGACATGAAAGGTATACAGGATTTTATCGAGATACTTTGGAATAAAGAGACATATTCAGCCAATCCGGGCGTCGAAAGCAAAGACGTTTTGTTCTCTGGTATAAGTATTAATCCTCTTTTAAAAGATGGACAAACAAAGTATGAATTCAATGTTCAGATTAATCTGAATGGCAGTTACGGCCTTTTTTTTGTTCCGGTAGGCAAGGAAACCAGGGTTGAACTGACTTCGGATTGGACCAATCCCAGTTTTAAAGGTACTTATTTACCTGAAAACCGGGAAATAAACAAGAAAGGTTTTCAGGCTGCCTGGAAAGTCCTGCATTTGAATCGTAATTTCCCGCAAAGATGGCTTGGTCCGCAGTATAAGGTGTCGGATTCTGCATTTGGCGTGGATTTACTTTTATCTATTGATGAATATCAAAAGACGATGCGTACGACTAAATATGCAATTTTATTTTTAACACTCACTTTTTTAACATTTTTTATGATTGAATTGTTAAGCAAAAAAATCATCCATCCCATTCAATATATGCTAATTGGATTTGCTCTATTAATATTTTATACACTTTTGTTATCCCTTTCGGAATACCTCTTGTTTAAATACGCCTACCTGATTGCCAGTGCTGCTATCATCATATCAATATCACTTTATTCAATTAGTGTTCTGCAAAACCTCCGGCAGACCGGAATCATTTCTGGTATATTAGTACTATTATATGGCTATCTATATGTAATTTTACAACTTCAGGATTATGCTTTATTGATGGGCAGTATCGGGTTGTTTATTGTTCTGGCCATCGTTATGTATCTGACACGTAAAATTGATTGGTTCACCATTATCGGCGAGCAAGGTTCTAAAGATTCCAACTAAGGTGTGGAAATAAGTGTTGCCCATTCCTGCATTATCCGTAATATTTTAAGAATAATGCAACTATAATAGTATTTTTACGTGATATCCAACCATAGACGTATATCAGACATTTAACGATATGCAATATATTGAAGTAAAATATATACAGGTTTAAATCATGTCTGCTATTGAAATTAAAAATGTGACTAAAACCTTTGGTACACATGTGGCCGTGGCGGATTTGTCCTTAGCTGTACCAAAAGGTAGTGTATATGGTTTCATCGGACCGAACGGATCGGGTAAAACAACTACTCTGCGTATGATCATGAATATTCTTTTTCCGGATTCTGGAGAGATAAAAGTCTTCGGTGAAATGCTCAAATCATCCAGTTGCGATCGGATAGGGTACATGCCGGAAGAGCGTGGTTTATACCAACGCATGAAAGTACGGGATTTGTTAATATTTTTTGGTGACCTTAAGAGTAATCATAACATTAAATCCAAAGTGGATCACTGGCTGGAAAGACTGGATCTGGCCAAGTGGGCCAATCAGAAAGTCGAAACTCTCAGCAAAGGTATGAGTCAGAAAGTACAGTTTATCGCCACTGTGGTGGCCCAGCCGGAGTTGGTTATATTGGACGAACCGTTCACCGGTTTGGATCCGGTTAATAGTGAGGTTATCAAAGATGCCATTCTAGAATTACAGGATAAAGGGACAACCATCATTTTTAGTACACATGATATGAATATGGCCGAACGAATGTGTGATTTTATATTTATGATCTTTAAAGGGCAAAAGGTATTGGATGGTACCTTAACCTCGATCCAGGATCACTATGGCAACGATACAATCCGGGTGCAGACAGAACAGGATGCAAATATTCTGCATAATATCGATGGTGTTGAAAAGATCAATGATTACGGCAACCTGCAGGAATTACGCATAAAACCTTATGCCGATCCGCAGCAGATACTGAAGACAATACTGGAACGGACGCGGATTCGTAGTTTTAATATTGTAAAACCGTCTCTGCATGATATTTTTATACGCATCGCCGGACCGGAAGCAAAGGAGGTCAATCATGCGTAAAATACTTAGATATGCCAGGCGGGAGTATCTGGCGGCAGTCAGAACGAAAGGTTTTATTATCGGTTTGATTTTGGCACCAGTTATGATGAGCGGTGGTATGATTGCTTTTCTACTACTTAAAGATCGTGTCGATACCACGGATAAGCGGATAGTAGTTATTGATCATAGCGGCGGAAAAGTTGCTGAATCTTTGTTGGAAGCAGCGGAGTACCGTAATACCAATGAACTACTGGACAAAACCTCCGGTGAAAAAATCAGGCCTGCTTACTTTTTTGAACAAATCAGACCGGATACAATTAATGCCAGCAAACAACTTCTCGAATTGTCTGACCGGGTTCGTCAGAATGATCTCTACGCTTTCGTGGTAATTGGTCCCAATGTTATACATCCCGGTCCGAGCGAAAAGAATGTCGCTGTCGCTTTTTATGCGCGAAGTGCTGCGATGGATGATATGCGGGACTGGATCATGTGGCCGATCAATGATCGTCTTCGTAAACTACGTCTTGCTGATGCTGGAATTAAAGCGTCTGCAGTTGCCGATCTGTTTTATTGGGTAAATATTGAAGGATTAAACCTGATTTCAGTGGATAAAACTACAGGTACCATCGGCGGGGCACGCAGGGCCAGTCCGGTTGACGCCTTGGTAGTACCGATTGTGATCATGATGATCATGTTTTTAATGATTATGATGAGTGTACCGGGAATGCTTACGTCGGTCATGGAGGAAAAAACCCAGCGTATTGCAGAAGTACTGCTGGGCTCAATTACCCCTTTTGAATTTATGCTGTCAAAATTACTGGCCGGCGTCGCCGTATCGCTGACCAGTTCGGCAGTGTACATCTTCGGTGGAGTGATGGCGGTAACCTACATGGGATTCGATGAGTATATTCCTTTCCATGTATTACCCTGGTTCTTTGTATATATGTTACTATCTATCGTCATGTTCGGATCCATTTCTACTGCGCTGGGTTCAACCTGCAGTGAGGCCAAAGATGCTCAGTCTCTGAATTTCCCGGCCATCCTGCCTGCCCTTTTCCCGATGTTTATTTATTTCCCGGTAGCTAAAGAGCCGTTGAGTAGTTTCTCAACCTGGGTGTCCCTGATTCCGCCCTTTACACCGTTATTGATGGTGTTGCGCCTAGGTACACCAGCCAGTATTCCGGTTTGGCAGCCCTATCTGGGGCTGGTAGGTGTCTTATTATGCACATTGTTTTTTGTATGGGTTGGCAGCCGGATCTTTCGTATAGCGATTTTGACGCAAGGCACTCCCCCAAAACTTTCCAATATCATCCGCTGGGCTATTAGGGGTTGAAAATCTTTTTCTGCTCCGCAGGTCTTGATTATAGCAGAATCAAATATGAAATTTAAATGGGGCGTCTAAATGAGTTACCAGCTGGTAATTATACTTATTTCCACTTTAATTTTAATTGCTCTGTCATGGCGTTCTTTGCAGCATCCCAATTATCATGGATTTTACCGGTTCTTCGCCTGGGAATTGATCATTATTCAGATCACTATCAATCTAACCATCTGGTTCAAGAATCCGTTCAGCTGGCATCAACTCATTTCATGGTTTCTATTATGCCTTTCTTTCCTGGTTGCCTATCAGGGATATTTTTTATTAAAGCGCCTGGGTGGTGAGAGGATTAAACAAAGCAATAATCCAAATTATGCCTTTGAGAATACCGGTAACCTGGTTACCCAGGGGATTTATGTTTATATCCGCCATCCTATGTATTGCTCACTTCTGCTGCTGGGCTGGGGTGCTTTTTTTAAATCACCTTCCTGGGGCGGAATCATGGTTTCTACTTTAACCTCGGTATGTTTATATGCAACAGCCAGGTTCGAAGAAAAGGAAAATCTTAGGACTTTCGGTGTAGAGTACAGCGAGTATATGAAACACACTAAAATGTTCATCCCTTACCTGTTTTAATATGCATCAATAGCATCACCTGATTAGATCTCCTCATCTAAAAAATTATAATCACTATTAAAAAAAATGTTGTCCTTAAGAAATGATTAGGTTATTTTAGCACATTGGAAATTCTCCGTATAATTTGAATCATTTTGAAAATAGGTACCTGTTTCCTGGAATAAACCTGTACCGGAAACCTGCTTTTTACGGTAATTATTTTGTAAATTAGATTGTTCAAAAAAGACAGGAAAAGGTAGTGAACTGATATGCATGGAATTATACCTGATATTGGTTTGGCACTTCTGGCCGCTGCGGCTATGGGATTTATTTTTCATTTACTACGGCAACCATTAATCCTGAGCTATATTGTAGCCGGCGCCATTATAGGTCCCGAAGTCGGTTTCAAACTGGTTTATGAACCGGACAATATTAAGGCAATCTCTGAAATAGGTTTAATTTTACTTCTGTTTATTATTGGTCTAGAACTGAATCCAAATAAACTTCGTTCGGCAGGAAAAGAACTCATTTATGCGGGGGTGGGGCAATTTCTTTTATGTCTGGTAATAGGCTTTGGTTTCTTTTTATTAATTGACTACCAATACACCGTCATAGACTCTCTTTATCTTTCTATATTCTGTGCCTTGAGCAGCACAGCCATCGTTATTAAAATTTTATATGATAAATTTGAATTGGACACACTACCCGGCCGCCTTACCCTGGGCATCCTGATTTTTCAAGATATCTGGGCTATCATGATTCTGGCCATACAACCAAATTTTATGAATCCAAAATTATTGGTGGTCGGATGGGCATTAGGCAAGAGTGTTTTTATTTTATTGATCGGTTTTCGAAGACAACA
>CAYSHN010000013.1:0-18819 GCA_964430815.1 uncultured Calditrichota bacterium
GTGAATGGTATGCTGTGCAATTCAGCAGATGTCCATTTTCGGTATTCAATCGCTTCCTGCCAGCAGGCAATGACCTGATCCTGTAATTTTTTATCTTTGATCTCGCTGATCTCCGGGAGCATTTCAATGACCATTTCCTTCATCGTTATTCCTTTCGAATTAAAAGTAACCACAGTAAAAAGGTACCGAATTAAAGGGTACGTTCCGCCGGGCCATCATATTCAACATCGGTTGGATGGATGTGGCGCATAGGTTTGTAACGCGTTTTTTCTTCATAGATATGTGCTACTAATCCCGGTACTCTGGCGATTATAAAAAAGGCATTAGCAAATAAAGGATCGAAATCCATCTCGCACAACAGGGTCGCGATCGCACCATCTACATTGAGGGGAAGTTTTTTCTGAAAAGTTTTTTCCATCTCCGCTTCCAGTGCCCGGGCCAGTGGAACATAATTGGCAGTGAGGTCATATTCTTCGGCCAATTTAAACAGTTTCTTTGTACGGGGGTCGGCAGTATGTAAGCGATGACCAAATCCAGACAATCGTTTATTCTGCTGGCGATACTCAGTAATTATATTTTGTGCAGCGGCAGCTGGCATCAGATTTTCAGCTTTAACTTTTTTCATGGCCAGGTGCAGGATATGCATGCATTCTTCTATGGCACCACCATGAAATTCGGCTATGGCTAAAATTCCGGCAGCGAGGGATGCGTTTAATGGTGAACCGGTAGAAGCCACTGTTATTGCACTTAAGGTCGAAGGGGGGGTGGTGCCATGGTCGATGGAAGAAACCAGGATCGCTTCGATCAATTTACCGGTGTTGTTATCCGGTAGTTCCCCTTTGAATAGTAGATAGATCAGCTGGGCAAAACTGATTTTACCCATTAATTCGTCTAATTTAAAGCCACGCACGCTGATCTTATTGGGCTCAATTTGGGTGATTGCGGTTTTCCAATGCAGATCGGCCATAGTGTACCCTTCCTATAATTTAATTTTAATAGCTTTCGAAAATTTCATTGGCAGCAGCACCGAATTTTTCTGCCATACGTATGGTATAGATGTCATGGATTATATAATCTTTAGCCAGAAGTACCAAACCTTTATTAGTAGTCCAGACAGCATTGCTGCTGCCATCCTCTAAAAAATGAGCCAGGATTACTTTTTGTTCATCGACCTCAAGAGCAATCCGGCGGGCCCCGCGTTGCTGACGAATGATATGTTCACGGCCGTGACGGAATTCAAGGCCTATATTTAATTTTTTTTCACCATAGTGCACAATGGCTATGGATACTTTTCTGCGCCGGGCCTTTTTTAGCGAATCCTGTATCTCTTCAATCTCTTCATCCCAGACGGATAGATGAATTTTTTTTCGGGATTGGTTTATAAAATCATTGACCTTATTGATAATCGCCGGTCGGCCGCTTGCGTTCCAGATGTAATTATCGGTGCTTTGCTGATGTTGATATATCTCTGACAACTTTGGGCTAATAGTATCCAGGGTATACATAAAATTTGCCCGCAGGCGATAGAGAACTTCGGCGGGTGGTATGGGGGTATATTTTATCGGTTTGGAATCCAGAGCGATAACAACCTCTTTTTCGATCAATCTGTTTAGTACCTGGTATATTTTGGATGCCGGGATTCCTGATTTTTTTGCTAATTCATAACCAGTCACCCCCCTCTGTTTAAGTAAAGCCAGATACGCTCTCGATTCATATTGAGTGAAATTCAAGTTTTGCAGATGTATTAATATGTTTTTCATATTGCCATTGGCAGATTAAATTATTAATATTACCTACCTTGGTAGTCAATAGTTATAATTTAACCAGGATTTTTAAATTGTCAAAAATATTTTGTAATTTTAATAATCTGAACCTGCTTAAAGGTATGCTATGAAGATGATTAAAAACGTACTTGGCCGGGAAGTTCCTTTACAAACGGAGGGCCGAGACAATATTCCCTTTATGGGTGTGGGAAAACATAAACCGGCAGGTCGTAAAACAGGGCCCTTGATCCCCACTGAGGCCAATTATACTAAAAAAGTTTTGAATAATCTGGAGGAGGCTCTGGATAAGTTACATTTATTCAACGGTATGACCATCTCTTTTCATCATCATTTACGGGACGGCGATTTTCTGGTAAATCTGGTTATGAAGAAATTGGATGAACGGCGTTATAAAGATCTGGTCTTAGCACCCTCGGCATTATTTCCGGTGCATGAACCGCTGGTAGATTTGATAAAAAAAGGTACTATCTCACATGTAATGGGTTCAATGAATGGACCTATTGGCAAATTGTGCAGTGTCGGAGGAATGAAGCAGACGGCTATTTTAAGATCACATGGCGGACGTTATCGCGCTATTCAGGATGGAGATTTAAAGATTGATGTTACATTTATCGCCGCCCCCACTGCCGATGTACATGGTAATGCCAACGGTGTTCATGGCCCTTCGGCTTGTGGCCCACTTGGGTTCGCTTTGGTAGATTCCCTCTATGCGGATCAAGTGGTAGTCGTTACCGATAATCTGGTACCATTTCCCACTAGTCCCTGGTCAATCCAGGGTGGGAATGTTGATTATGTCGTACCAATCGATAAACTGGGTCTCCCGGAGAAAATCATCTCCGGTACGCCGAAGCTCACCGCAGAACCTGATCGGTTAAAAATTGCCATGATGGCAGCTCAATTGGTAAGAGATTCCGGCCTGCTGGATGAACCGGAATTCTCCTTTCAGGCCGGGGCCGGCGGTATATCGTTAGCCTTTTTACAATATCTGGCCAGCATGATGCGTGAAAAAAAGGTACAGGCTGATTTTGTTCGTGGTGGTTCTAATAAAATATTAGTTGATATGTTAAAAGCAGGATTGACCAGGTATATATTGGATGGACAATCTTTTGATCTGGCCGGTGTAGAATCACTGCGCGACAACAGCAATCATATCGAGACGAATCCTTTTGTCTCTTACAATTATCATTCTAAACAGTGCTTTGCCTCCCGGGTAAAAGTGGCTGTACTAGGAGCAACTGAGATCGACCTGGAATTCAATGCCAACGTTAACACCCACTCAGATGGTTGGCTACTGCATGGTATTGGTGGATTCCAGGATTCGGCCGCGGCCTATATGACTATAATTACTGCGCCGTTGTACCGTAAAAAATTCCCGATTGTCGTAGAGAGAGTACATACCATTACCGCCCCCGGTGAAGTTATTGATGTGCTGGTTACTGATCATGGTATCGCCATAAATCCGCTGCGGCAGGATTTAATCGTCAGGTTGAAAAATTCCACCCTGCCGATTATGACCATCGAGCAATTATATGAGCAGGCCATCGGTTATACCGGAAAACCTTCGGCGGTAAAGACCAAAGACCATATCGTGGCCTTGATCGAATGGCGTGATGGGACAGTGATTGATTGTGTGCGGGAATTGGACTTGTCTTAAAATATATTAAGCGATTTAAAAAATTGCGTTCTGTGCGTTAACAACATTACAAAATAGAAGGACAGCAGGCATGAAGGAAATTCTTTCCAGACAGAAAAAAGGGGTACGCAGGGATACACCCATCGATAGTCAAATTGTCAGTGATAAAATTGCAGAAAGCCGGATAGACAATGTTGGTAAAGCTTCTATCCGCGAGATAAAGAAACTGATCGATTCTATCGAATCAGCCAGTGGTCAAGAATTTGTAAGAATGGAAATGGGTGTTCCCGGTTTACCACCTGCACAGATTGGCGTAGAAGCGGAGATTGCAGCATTACGTCAGGGAGTTGCGGCAATTTATCCTGATATCTTTGGTATCCGACCGCTCAAAGAGGAAATTGCCCGGTTCGTAAAACTATTTCTGGATATCGCGGTAAGCCCGGAGGTGTGTATTCCCACCGTTGGCTCTATGCAGGGATCCTTTGCCGCTTTTATGACTACGCATCGCATGTACCCGGAAAAGGATACTACCCTATTTATCGATCCTGGTTTTCCAGTACATAAACAACAGCATCAAGTGTTAGGGCAAAAATGGGAGTCATTTGATGTATATGCCTACCGCGGAGAGAAATTAAGGGCAAAACTGGATTCCCATTTAAAAAAAGGAAACATTGCCTGTCTGCTTTATTCCAATCCCAATAATCCGTCCTGGATCTGTTTTAGTGAAAAGGAATTACATATTATTGCTGAATTAGTCAATCAATATAATGTGGTGGTACTGGAAGATCTGGCCTATATCGCCATGGATTTTCGGAAGGATTTCTCCAGACCAGGTGTTCCACCTTTTCAACCTACGGTAGCTAAATATACGGACAATTATATTTTATTCATTTCCAGTTCGAAAGCATTCAGTTATGCTGGTCAACGGATTGGTATGATGGTGATTGCTGACAATCTGTTTCAGCGTCGCATAGAAAGTCTGCGCCGGTTTTTTAATACGGATAATTTTGGTCATGCTATAATTTTTAGAACCCTTTATGCTCTGAGTGCCGGCGTTACTCATTCTGCTCAATATGCTCTGGCCGCCATTTTAAAAGCGGTGAATAATGGAACGTACAATTTTGTCGAGGAAGTAAAAGAATATGGTGCCAAAGCAAAAATCATGAAAAAAATGTTCACCGATAATAATTTCAATATTGTATATGACCGTGATGAAGACGAACCCATCGCCAACGGATTTTATTTTACTATTTCGTATCCGGGTTTCAGTGGTGAGCAATTAGTTGAGGAATTATTGTACTATGGTATTAGTGCAATTTCATTGGCCATTACCGGTAGCGAGCGACTGGAAGGGATACGGGCTTGTGTTTCACTGGTGCGGCGAGAACAATTCCCGGATCTCGAACACCGCTTGAAAAAATTTGGACAGCAGCATCCGTTGTGATTTTCATTAACCAGGCGAATGTACCGTAGAAAGATCCAGACTCAAATTTGCTCCACTGGTCAAAAGATTCTGTAACTCGGTCAGAGCAATCGGTTTACTGAATAAAAATCCCTGATATTTAAGGCAATTTTGTTCGATTAGAAAATCCAGTTGTTCCGGTATTTCCACTCCTTCGGCGATCACTTCTTTTTCCAGATTGGTACCCAGGGTTATGATTGACTTCACGAAAAGTTTATGCTCATCGCTGCTGGTGATGTGCTTGATAAAGGAGCGGTCAATTTTTATTGTGGCAGCTGGAATACGTTGCAAATAAACCAGTGAAGCGAAACCTATACCGAAATCGTCAAGAGCTAATTTCACTCCCATTTTGGTCAGGGCATTAATATTGCGAGCGATTTCTATGGGATCTTCCAAATAGGTTGTTTCGGTCAACTCAAATTGAATATTAGCAGGATTGATTCCGATTCTATCGATTATGTTTCTGATGCGGTCGGCAAAACCGGGATCTTTTAACTGTTTAGCCGAAAGATTAATTGAAACATAAAATGCAGAATTATAAATGTGTAATAATTCATTAATATCCTGGCAAGATCGTTCAAAGATCCAATCCCCCAATGATGAGATCAGGTTAGATTCTTCAGCAATGGGAATAAAGATATTGGGCATAACCAGCCCAAGTTCAGGATTGTCCCAGCGTAATAAAGCTTCAGCACCGATAATCTTATAGTTGTGATTGTGATCCCGTTCGACAATCGGTTGGTATAAAATATGACATTCCTGCTCAAAACCTTTATTCTTGACCAGGGTTTGTAAATTGTTTTCTATGTTCAGCCGCATGATCGAATCTTCAGTCATACTTTCTTTAAAAAAGTGATAGCGGTTCTTGCCATGGCGCTTGGCATCGTACATAGCCGTATCGGCCTTTTTTACCAATCCTTCGCGGTCGTTTTCTCCGAACGGGATCAAGACGATGCCGATGCTGGGTGTCAGATAGGTTATTTTATGGTGACTGACTAGATATGGTTTGGATATATTCTTAATTAATTTTTCAGCAACAGTAGAGGCTTCTCTTTCCCGGTTCAGGTGACGGATGATAATGGTAAACTCGTCGCCGCCCAGCCTGAAGACAAAGTCCGATTTGCGTAAAGAGGATTTAATCCGGTCGGCGACTTCCTGCAAAACGACATCTCCTACATCATGACCTAATGAATCATTGACCAGTTTAAAATTGTCCAGATCTAAAAATAAAAGTGCGGTTAATTTCTGTTCAGAACTGCGAGGTAAATCAAGCAACAACTGATCCAGTTGTTCATAAAACCCGTCACGGTTTTTCAGTCCGGTCAGTTTATCATGATAAGACAGGTATTTTAGTTCTTTCTGACCTAAAATAACAGCAGTTAAATCACTGCCAAACAGGCACACCCCAGTCATTTTTTTTGGATCATGCCTGTCAAAAATAGGTTGAAAATAACGCTTGAAATAAACAGTCCGGTTTTTATCTGGGTAGTACAGGCTTTCAGCAAATCGTACAGTGCGTTTACGATTAAGGATATCTTTGAAATGTTCCTGTCGTTTGATGAGTCCATCCAGACTTATACCAGTTACCTTGAAGAAGTACGCATCATCTTTGCCAATTATCTCTTCACGGATTTTTTCATCAACTGCATAATAGCGATTGACATAGGTATAATAACCGTTCAAGTCATAGATAGCGATTTCAATCGGGATATTTTTAAACAATTGATAGGATATCACCTCTAACATTTGAGGAGAATCGGATTTGTTACGGTTGAAATATTTAGTCAATTTTTCTAGCATCGATACCTTATGGTTAAATATTACTGTCTATCAAGCTCAAAATCTCTCTCATTATTATATTCATCGGTAAAAATCCGGATTTTTTGATAAAAATTTACTGATATCTGACTTTAAGTTAATTATTTTTTTTATTTAGTAATTATTCATTTTGAAAAGGGCTTAAAAACTTAAATGATTAAAATAATCGATGTAATAGATATTTTGAAATTTTATTGAGTAGAAAGGTCAGAAAATAAAAATTTTGAACAGTAATATTGATGATTTAGGCAAATTTTGAAACCAAGATGTACAGATATTCGTATATATAAGCCTAGATCAACTGCAGGAGGTAAAATATGTGCAAACGATCATGGCTTCTATTTCTATTGATCCCTTCTTTTCTTTTCTCGTCGGTTAGTGAAAAACAGGTTGTGATAAAGGAAGGAAAAAATCGTGCCTGGCTCGGTGTGAAGGTCGAAGATCTTTCTGAAAAAATGTTAAATGATCTTAAAATTTCTAATGGTGTAAAAATCACCAAAGTATATAAGGATAGTCCGGCTGCTGCAGCTGATTTACAGAAAGATGATATTATTATTGCTTTGGACAGTCAAAATGTTGACGGCACAGAAAATCTTATTGGATTGGTCCAAGAGAAAAAAGTTGGTGATGTTGTGGAAATAGAATACCTGCGGGCCGGAACTCACGGTAAAGCAAAAGTGAAACTTGCCCAGGCCGTGACGAAAAAAGTTATGGTTCGGCCGTTCAGATCCCCGAACCGCTTGAATTTTATTACCGAAGATCAAACCTGGCTGGGGGTTCATACGATTGAATTAACGGAACAATTACGTGAATACTTTGGAGTTCCGGAAGAGCAGGGCATATTAGTTAAAGAAGTGGTAAAGGATAGTCCAGCAGAAAAAGGTGGATTAAAAGCAGGGGATGTAATTATTAAAGTAGCCGAGAAAAAAGTCCGGGATTTGCATGATATAAAACGAGCCATCAACTATTTTGAGCCGGGGGATGAGATCGAAATAAAGGTAATTCGTGAAAAGAAAGAGAAAGCGTTTAAAGTGAAATTGGAAGAACGAGCGCAAAAAGAAAATGTGTATTACTATGGGGATAATGCAGATGAATTTGAAGTACCATTACCTGCTGATATTGAGGTTGAAATCCCCGAGATTGAAATAGATCTGAGAAATGAATCGGAATTTGAATCCCTGCTGGAAGATATGCCGCATAAATTAGAATGGGAAATGGAAGGATTAAACGAAAAATTAATGGATTTAAATGAAAAACTGAAAGATCTCAAAGTCAGGATCAATACCGATCAAGACTACGAGATCCAGATATAAAAATAAAATTAAAATTTTTTGACCTGAATCATCTCAAGTGATATTGGTGATTATCGCTTAACAGAATTCCCGCCTGGACCGGTGGGAATTCATTTTACTTAAAGATACATATTATTATATTACTGCCGGCAAATATATCAAGATATAAAAAGTTTTTTCACACTGGTTTTCACTGTAGATTTAAATCTTACCATTTATTTAAATTAGAAAAAGGGAATATTATAAATCAGAAGTATATTCACTACTTTAAAAGGGGAATGCCTCAATGTGCAAATGGAAATTCTTACTATTGATCAATATACTGGCCTGTAATCTTTCCCAGCTGCTTGCTGCTGAAACAAAACAACCTGATGCTGGTTACCTAATACCGGCGGGAAGCTCCATCCACTTGCTGGATAACGGAATGCAGGTTTTATTAATTGAAAATCCGATTCTGCCGATGACCGGGATAAATGTAGCGGTAAAAATTGGTTCCGCCTATGAAAATTTCGCAACCAGTGGCATGAGTCATATGTTAGAACACTTGCTATTTAATGGTACGGACCAGCGTTCACAAAAACAGTTATATGATGAAGTAGATTTAATCGGCGGGTACAATAATGCCAATACTTCATATTATTATACCAATTACATGATGGTTATTCCTGCAGATAACGCACGAAAGGGTATGGAGATTCAGGCCGACATGCTGTTCCATTCAATTTTACCAGGAGATAAATTTGAAAAGGAAAAAGGAATTGTGCTGGAGGAAATTGCGAAAGACCTTAATGACCCTAAAACTGGAGCAGAAAATAATCTTCATTTCATCCTATTCCACAATCATTCCCTCTCTTTACCCGTAGCTGGCACCTATGCTACTATTGAATCTATGTCCAGGGATGATGTTTATGCTTTTTACAAAAACACTTATCTGCCCAACAATATGATTTTAACGGCTATCGGCCCATTTGACACAGATAGTATGTTAGTTTTAATAGACGGAATTTATGGTACGGTTAAACCCGGAAATGTGGATTATCCCCGTTATGCTAACTGGAGCTCAGGACTCGAAATATCCGAATTAACGACTGACCGGTCTACTGACCGATCTGCGATGGTTTATCATCGGTTCTATAAAGGTGAAGAACTGCTGCTGCAAATGTTTTTTGAATTACCGGTTCAATTCTCGAAGGTGCATCTGAACCTGTTAGATGAAATCCTGGACAAGCAGCATGACCGGATTTTTACCGAGTTGCAGAAAAAATTCCCCGGCACCATCAAATCTCTGGAGTTTGGGAATTTACATTTCCCGGTAAAAAACTATTTAACAGTTACGGTATCTGTTTCCAGCGAGCAGCCAATGCAGAACATAATGGAGTACTTGTACCATGATCTATCAAATTTAAAATTAGTTTTACCACCAGAAACAGTGAATTATTTAGCGACCAAAGCACGTACCGATTTTCTTTTAAATCTCGAAAAACCGCATATGTTTGGTATCTATAACGCTGAAACTCTGGTCCTGGCAGGGATTGAAAAGATTTTTCAGGAGATGTCCATATCCTCTTTCCTGGAAGCAGAACAACAACTTCGTTCTCACCGGATAAATTCAAAACCGGTTGTACTTGTGCAACACCCGGAAAGCAATAAAATCAGCAGGCCGGGAAAAACCCCTGGTCAACCGAAGGTCTTTGCGGATTCTAGCAGCGGTATCGTTTTGATCGCCAAGCAAAATCCAACCAGTAATCTTCTGGCGGTTCACTATCTTTTCAAGCATAAGGCTAAATATGAGTCTCAATTTGGAAAGAATGCTGCACAGATTTTACACGATTGTTTTGGTCAACGATTATCATCAACGCTTAACCAAAAGAGCAGTAGCCAGTATGGCCTCACATTTAAAGTGAATGATGATCCGACTATACCGATGGATGATATCTATTTACATCCGGATTTTGGATATATCAGAGCGGAAGGATTGGCGGATAATCTAAGTGGAGTCATTGATTATCTATCGACCCAATTGAATTCTTTTGTACCCACTCCTGATGAATTCACTAAAGCATTAGAAAAATCCAAACGTCCGGGAGGAAGCGGCATGGGTGGTTTAAAAACCAGCGAACTATTCACTCAATCTTATACCAATGCCGTATATGAAACTAATGCTTTTCCAGATATTACTAATGAACTTAGTTATGAAAATATACTAAAATTTAAAGAAGTTTATTTAACCCCCGCAAATATGATTATTTCTGTGGTCTCACCGGCAACACCGGATAGTATATATGGTTTATTTATTAAAAATTTGCTGACCACCAAAAAAGCAACTGGAGATAGGAAACCAGCATAAGTACGTGCTCTAAACATCTTCACCACGGCAGTTAATCATGATTTCCAGGGTAGTGCCGAACAATCCTATCTGTTCTGGGGTTTTACTACGGAAATCCTGACCGAAGACCGACCAGCACTGGAAGTATTCTCTCAGATCCTGGCTGACCGGATTATTTTTAATGTTCGGGAAAAACAAGGAAGGGCCTACCGCCTGAATGCAGGAATCGAGGTGGTCAATGACAAAGCATTATTCTATTTCAGATCAGGAACACGTCCGGCTAACATTGATGCATTATTACCGCAGATCCCCGGTTTCTTTGACCCCGCCATGGTGAATTCGATTACTGCAGAAGAATTAGAGAAAACTATAAATCAATATCTGGGACGCATGATGTTCAGAAGATTATCGAGTATTAACCAGGCCTATTATCTGGCACATTCTTTATATTTTTATGGTGACAGTGAACATGATCAACAATTTTTAATACAAATGAAACAAGTCACCCTGGAGGATCTCAAACATGTCGCTGGGAAGTATATGCTGGTTAAGAATCCAGCAACAGTGATTATGCGGTAAAGGTAAGATAAAAGATTAAAGATGAAAGAAAATATAAGAGAAAAAGTAGGTGGTAAGTCGATGAATAGAGTTTTGCAATTTCTAATTTTATGTGGTTTTATGCTGGTGACATTATCTGCAAGCGAGCCGGTGATTGAGCATCATTTGATGGTAATATTAAATCCAGCGGAAAAAACCCTGTCAGTAAGCGATAGTGTTCGTTTCCCCGGTAGCTGGGGGGGCAAAAAAATACATTTCTTAATTCATAAGGATTTACATCCGGAGATTTTAACTCCGGATTTTAAACTAAAGCAGGAAAAAGGCAAAATAAAAAGCCGGGATTTTGTTATGGCGGAAGAAAAATTCAAAATTCCGGAGAATATTGAAATTGATCATTATTCCTTGATCATTCCTCAGGTCAAACAGTCAACAATTATGTGTCTGTTCAAATATTCAGGGAAAATTGATCACCCGATCGAAGAAATTTCTGAGGAATATGCCAGAGGATTCAGTGAAACCCCTGGTATTATTTCGGCCGAAGGGGTATATCTGGCCGGGTCAACGTGCTGGTTACCCTGGTTCAATTCAGATTTGATCAGATTTAATTTACAGGTATTTGTGCCTGCAGAATGGGATGTAGTAAGTCAGGGGGTACGAACAATTCATGAAATTAAAAATGCGCAACGTACCGTACGCTGGGAATCACCTGAACTTATGGAAGAAGTATACCTGATCGCAGCCCCGTTTTATGAATATCAGCGTGCGCAGACAGGTGTTGTGGCCATGGCGTTTTTAAGAACACCCGATGAAACCCTGGCCAGGAAATATTTGGAAACTACTGCCCAGTACCTGGAAATGTACAATACTTTAATCGGCCCCTATCCTTATTCCAAATTTGCCCTGGTGGAAAATTTTTGGGAAACCGGTTATGGAATGCCTTCCTTCACTCTGCTTGGTCAGAAAGTAATCCGCTTCCCGTTCATTTTACATTCGTCATATCCACATGAACTTCTACACAATTGGTGGGGTAACGGGGTTTATGTCGATTATGAATCCGGAAATTGGTGTGAAGGTCTGACTGTCTTTTTTGCCGATCATTTAATTAAAGAACAACGCGGGCAGGGGGTAGAATATAGACGCGGTGCTTTACAAGCCTTCACCGACTACGTTCATGGCCATAATGATTTTCCTTTAGCCAAGTTCACATCTCGACGTGATGCCTCTTCAGCTGCTATCGGCTATAATAAATCGATGATGATCTTCAATATGCTAAGGCAGGAAATTGGAGATGAACTTTTTGTCAAAAGTATTCAGGACTTTTATAGCAAAAATAAATTTAAAAAAGCCAGTTTTAACGATTTGGAAAAAAGTATTGAGCTAATAACAGGACGCGAATTTGGTTCATTCTTCCAGCAATGGCTTACACGTAAAGGAGCACCCCTGTTGGAAATTAACCAGGCTGAATGTGAAGTGGATTCGGTAGGATTTAAGTTGAATTTTACTTTGAAACAAACTCAAGCGAACGATGTTTTTAAACTAGAGGTTCCTGTAGCTATCCATCTGCAAGATAGCAAGAAGGCAGTTATGCAAAAAGTAGCGATGAACAGAAAGGTCCAGGATTACCAATTGACTTTTAAAGAGCGACCCTTGATTATCGATGTAGATCCGCAATTTGATCTGTTCCGTTTTCTGCATCGCGCTGAAGTACCACCTGCTTTGTCTCAGGCTTTTGGATCGGAAAAGGCCATGATTATCCTGCCGGGTACAGATAAACCGGACCTGCAAGAGGCTTATCAGACTCTGGCCGGAAACTGGGCGAAAGACAGATCAGACCAAATCGTTTTAAGCCAGGATAACCAGATTTCAGCAATCCCGGCAGATCGATCAGTGTGGATCTTTGGCCAGCAAAATAAATGGCGTGATCAGCTGTTGAAAGAACTGATTAAATATGACGTGGATTTGAAAATGGATAGCCTTCGTATCGGAGAAATAAAAACATCTTTACAGGATCACAGTATCGTACTGACGGTGCGCAATCCCAATAATGCCGATAAAGTACTGGTCTGGGTTTCTGCTCATGCCAGTACTGCCATACCAGGTCTGGGACGAAAACTCCCACATTATGGAAAGTACAGTTACCTGGGATTTGAAGGGGATGAACCCACTAATATGCTGCAGGGACAGTGGCCGACAAACGATACTCCCATGCGGGCTTATGTCACGCAAACCGATGGATCAAAACCTGGACCAGTCGAGTCTTCCCTTCAAGGCGTCGAAAAGGAGCTGCCCGTACGAAACGCCTTGGCTGAATTAAAACCGTTATTTTTTGCAGCGCGGATGAAAAGTGACATTGATTATCTGGCCAGTGAGTCCCTGCAGGGAAGAGGATTAGGAAGCGATGGGATTGAACAGGCGGCAACATATATAGCTACACAATTTAAAAACGCAGGATTGATACCGCTCGGTGATAATAATTCCTTTTATCAGGTGTGGTCGGAAAATAGTGGTGCTGAGAATAAACCTGTCGATTTGAAAAATATTATCGCTATGATTCCCGGCAGTAAAGAAGAGTGGGCAGACCAGTCGGTAGTGATTTGTGCACACTATGATCACCTGGGTTTAGGTTGGCCGGATGTGCGCGCAGGTAATGAGGGAAAAATTCATTTTGGCGCCGATGACAATGCCAGCGGAGTAGCAGTTTTACTGGAATTAGCCCGGAGTCTGGGTAGCAGTGTGAGTCCCGAGCGTACGGTTATATTTTTGGCTACCAGCGGTGAGGAAAGCGGATTAAAGGGATCCAGACATTATATTCAGAATATGAAAAAATATCCGGTGCAGAAAATAATAGGGGTTATTAATCTGGATACAGTTGGCAGACTTTATAATAATAAATTGTTGGTTCTAAATCATACTACTGCTACTGAATGGAAGCACATTGTGATGGGAGTTGGTTTTGTGACCGGGATCGGTTATGAGTTGGTCAGTCAAGATCTGGATGCCAGCGATCAGGTCAGTTTTATTTCAGCCGGCATACCCGCCATACAGATTTTTACCGGACCCCATCAGGATTATCATAAACCGGAAGATACTGCCGATAAAATCGATGCTGCTGGGCTGGTAAAAGTTGCCTCCTTCAGCAAAGAGATTATAGAGTATTTATCCAGCCGGGAGGAGGGATTGACGGCCACGATTAAAAAGACAGATGCAACAACAGCAACAGCGGCCTCTGCTGGTCGCCGGGTATCTACTGGTATTATGCCCGACTTTACTTTTATGGATGAAGGTGTAAAAGTAGCCCAGGTAGCAACGGGCTCCCCTGCCGACCTGGCAGGAGTTAAATCTGGAGATATTTTAATTAAAGTCGGGACCAGGCCGGTTAAAAATTTAAAAGAGTACTCGGAAGAATTGAAACAACATAATCCCGGGGATACTATTGAAATGATATACCTGCGCGATGGCAAAGAGACAAAGATATCGGTTAAACTGGAGGTCAGATAGATTTAAGTATGGCCATCATTTGTTCAGCATTCTTTACAGCTTTGCCTGTTGGATGATTATTGAAGAAGATATAGGTTTTAAAAGTCTTTTTTAAAATGTTACTGATATGGATCAACCATTCCCGTAATTCCTGTTCAGTGTACTCATAATCATAGCGAGCCGATCCTTGTCCATTCCACCAATCCTGCTCATTACGACCATGCAGCCGAATATAACCAATCTCATTAGTGACCAGATCTTGTTTAGGTAATAATCCTCTCAAAGGTGGTTCATCGACATTTACATAGCCAATATTATTTTCTTTCAGAAAATCCGGCAACGAAGAAGATAACCAGGTATAATTGCGGAATTCGACAAACAACGGATAATCACCAAGAAACGATTTTGTTTGCACTAAATAATGGCGGCTCTCTTCATTATTTTTAAAAGAATAGGGGAATTGAGCCAGGAAACCATGCAATTTATTTTGATCAGATAATGGTTTTACTGCTTCAACCAATTGTTTAATAACTTTTTCATTTTCCTGCCGGCGGTGCGTTGTTTCCTGATGTACTTTGATAATAAACTCAAACTGGGCAGGGGTTTTTTCGGTCAATCTTTGAAATGTGCTGATCTTAGGGATGGCATAATAGGTCGAGTTTAATTCCACGGTCTGAAAATACTGAATGTAATATTCCAACATTTTATTTGCTGGAAGATCAACTGGATAAAATGAACCGCGCCAGTCTTCATAACTATAGCCGGAAGTGCCAACTTTTATAATCTGTTTTTCCACAGGATCGGCTTCGTTCATATTACTTTCCATCAAATAAGGGATCATAATTAATTATATGGTTGGCAATTAATTGCAAAGTTCCTTTGCCTAGTTCGAGGATCATAAACATATCTTCAGGAATTTCATACTGACAGTGAATCCCAAAAGGACTGGCTTTTTGAAAACCAAAACGGGGATAATATCTTGGATAGCCCAGAACAGTGACATATTCAATACCAAGTTCTTCACACTGCCGCAGGCCCTCTTCGACCAGCGCGCTTCCGATTTTTCGATTCTGATATTCCTTGAGCACAGCCATCGGTGCCAGACCTGCTCCGGCAGGTAAGTGGTTGATCGACTGAACAAAAACCTCAGTAAAAGCAATATGACCTACAATCTTTTTGTCGATTTCTGCCACTAAGGAAATAAGCAGTTTATTCCGGTCTCTGAGTTCATCCACTAACTCGGCTTCATCACTGCGTTCAAAAGCCTGGTCATTAACAAAGTAAATTTGCTCTTTATCCCCGGCCTGCTCTTTTCGGATTATCAGGGTATTCTTCAATTAAATGGATCCCCAAGATGTTTTTTTCATTTGTTTGAGTTTTTCGATTTCCTCAGTTTTCAGTTTAAACTGGACGGTCACCTTTTCATTTTTTGATTCGATATTTACTTTATTGATAATATCAACCAGATCGCGTTCAGAACTTACAGCAAGTTTTGCTGAAGCCAGGAAGCCCCGGAAAGCATCACGAAATAATACTGCTTTCTCCGGATCAATGCATTCACCCTGACCATAAAAAGATAAGTAGTCAGAAAAATTCATAGAAAAAGAACCGCTTTTAATGTTCTTAATACCCTGAAAATTCTTAGGGAGGTGAATTTCCTGATCCATGAGCTCGGTTAAATTTTTTGTGGTCATGGCCAGCCAGAGCCCGTTTTTATATTTTAATGTTTCGATGGCTTGCAGCCAGTTTGCCGAAAGTTTCAATTCGCTTGATTGAACTGATTTATCCAACCAGGTTTTCACGGCTGCCGCTTTACCCCCAACAAATGTATGCTGGTCGGCAAAACAAAAAACGGTATGTTCTTCGGGAAGCGTAAGAATCTTAAATTGAGCATATGTTTCTTCCACCACTTTTTTATTCTCATCCTTTGAGTTAATAAAAGTAATGATCTTTTCGGGATCATAATTGCCATTGGCGACAACCAGGCCGTTCAGCCCTTTATCCTTATTATTTAAGACCACAGCAAAGTAGATGTCGTTGACATCTTTTTGAAAATCGAAACCGGTGGCCGCTTTAAATTCATCAACTTCCTTATTATGGAAAAAGCAAGGACCGGCAGAATCAGCGATTACTTTTAATACTGCACTTTGCTGAATTTGCTGCAGATTGATATATCCAATTACATCAACATCCTGTGGTAGCATGGCTAATTGATGTTTCATCTGATCAGACAATGGTTCCAGACGTTCCTGTACACAGGAAGTAAGCAATAACATCAGGATCAAAACTGTAAAATATTTGGTTTTCATATGTCCTCCTAAAAATTCTTTTTCAAAAAAATGGATATTGAGATTATGATCATTAAAATGGCAAATAAAAGTGAAGACCATAGTGGCAGCCATGAGGAAACCTGAATTCCTCGCACCAGTTGCTGAGTAATATTACCCAGTTCGGTAGTTTTAGGTAGAAAATAATAAAGGCCATCCACCACATAGCCATAAAATTTGGATGTTAGCAGAGCATAGATTTTATTTCTTTCAATCAAAAGTGGACTAAAAAAAAGGATCAGATAGGTGATCATCAAGGAAAAAGGTCCACTGCCGGTTAAAAGTCCCAGGAAAGTCATCAGCGAGAACAAAATGATAAAAGTCAGGATAATCATAATACCGGCCAAAAGGAATCCCCAGTTCCATACACCGGTTTTAATCGACATAATGATCCAGGTGAACAAAATCAGATAAAAAACATTAAACGCGACAATAGACACCGAACCTAAAATCCGCCCCGATAAAATTTCAATGCGACTGACCGGTTTACTGATGAACAAATCAATAAATCCTGGTTGTAATAAGGTGGGGATCAGATTACTGGTGGCGAACAAGGACATAAAAATACCCCCGGTAAATAATAAAATAGCAACGGCTCCCTCGATGATAGCGATGACTTCACCGACGTCGACTAATTCTTCGTTTTCAATTCCAAATAGCGAAATCGAGGATTGGGCACCATTGACGATATCGAGATTCAGGGCAAAAATAAAGAGTAAACAGACCAGAGTAGAAATTGCAAAGAAAGCAATAAATGTTTTTTTAGCCAGTGACTCACGAAAAGTTAATTGTATGATCGCTATAATTTTCATTTCTGTACCGTGCCATTTTCCTCGAGGACTTCAATGTAATAATCTTCCAGAGATATTTTTCTGGGTATAACCGCCTGGATGATGATATGTGCCTGTCTCAGTTGATCAATCAGATAATTCAACTGCTCTTCATCTTTTACGGAGATTATATAATCGTCTTTATTTTGGGTAAGTGGGATCTGCAGGGTAGTGCACACTTCATTGAGTATACTGCCATCTTTTAATCGCAGTTGATACTGTTCTTTGATGGATATGAAATCTTCCAGTTGTCCCCGGCGAATTAACTGGCCATTTTTCAGAATGGCAATTTCATCGGAAATACGCTCTACTTCGGATAATAAGTGAGAGTTTAGAAAAACAGTTTTGCCAGTATCTCTCAGCGATTTCAGGAGATCACGTATTTCTTTACGCCCAACAGGATCAATACCATCGGTAGGTTCATCCAGAAAGAGTAAATCCGGATCGTTAAGCAGGGCATGTGCAATCCCCAACCGTTGCAGCATCCCCTTAGAGAATTTGCGGATCTTTGTTTTACTCCAGTTCTCTAATTTTACCTGTTTTAACAAGAAAGGTATCTTTTTAGATAAAATGGTTTTATCTAATCCGGTCATTTTACCATAATAATATAGTATCTGCTGAGCGCTGAGGAATTCGGGGAAACGATGATTTTCTGCCAGGTAGCCGATACGGGAGTGGACCGGATAGTGAGTATGCGCATATCCAAGCATTTTGGCATCACCACGGGTAGGATGAACAATACCGAGCAGTATTTTGATTAAGGTAGTTTTGCCGGCCCCATTTGGCCCCAGCAAACTAAAGATTTTGCCCTGGTCAACAGAAAGTGTAAAATCCTGCAGGGCCCGTACTTTACCGCGGGAGTAATATTTTGTTAATCCAAATGTTTCGACTGCCTTCAAACCGGGATTCCTTCCGGGATTTAATTCTGGTACGTGAAAAGTACAGGACAAGTTTCTTAAGATATAAATTATTTTAAATTATGTTGGTATGGTTTTGTCTAAATCCGGGCTTGTCTTTGTCGCAGACTATGATCGGCCAGGACAATTGCCACCATTGCTTCAGCTACCGGAATGAATCGTGGCAGCAGGCATGGATCGTGACGGCCTTTTACGGTGATCGTGGTTGATTCACCGGTCGTGGTTACGGTTTGTTGTTCTCTGGGGATAGAACTGGTAGGTTTAACCGAGCAGCGGATGATGATCGGCATTCCGGTTGATATTCCACCCTGAATGCCACCATGATGGTTAGTGGCAGTTTTGATGCCAGCAGCTGTAGAGATAAACGGATCATTAGTTTCACTGCCACGCGCGGT